>JBOGGK010000058.1:0-2841 GCA_050744045.1 Acidimicrobiales bacterium
CTCCAACTGCACCTTGACGTTGGGGTACTTCTTCATGAACTCGTTGTCGATCTTGGTGAGCGCCGTCACGGCGGGAGGGTTGACCCACGTGATTATCTTGAGCGTCCCCGAGATGCCCTTGGTGGCCGCCGAGGCCGTGCTCGGCAGCATGACGGCCCCCGTAGAGAGGGCTGCGCCGACGGCGAGGGCCGCCGCCGCCCGGTTCCGCCCCGCTTTGCCTGGTTTGGACTGCATTTACAGCTGACCTACCTTTCTTCTCGTGTTTTGATGTGCCGCGCGTGCGAGCTCCAATCTTGCCCGGCCCGCGTGGCTATTCTTATTGCGACATGGTGAGCTCTCCTAAAGTTGTTGCGAGGCGCGCCGACGGGCGGCTTAGGTGCCTCTTGGCCTCCTCCCCGAGGCGTTCGCCTCCTAGTCTTTAGTGCCGCTCGCACAGGCCGTCCTCCAGTGGGCCAGTGGTCTAGACCATTGATACTCGCGCGAAGGACCCGGCCGTGTCAAGCCATCGCCGCAAGCGTCTCCGGTGACTAGCAGAAGGTTGTCTAGGCAAATGAGCGAGGGGCTCCCCTTAACCTTGAGGCCTGAAAGCCATACGGGGATCATAGTTATCCCTGGGTGCGCCCGCAGGGCACCCCGCGTGGCCTGTTGTTGGTCCATACTTCCCTGTAGAAGGCTCTTTTCGGAGCTGTGAAGCGCGAACGTTGCCTCGGCCGGTACTGCCGGGCCCGCCGGTCAGCGGCGTGGCGGGCCGAGTATGCCGAGCACGCCTTCTACCAGGGCCTGTGCCGCCTCCTCGGTATAGCGGGCGCAGCCAACTTCGTAGCCGTCGAAGGAGAACTCGTTCGCGGTGGGCACGTACCCGATCGCCTCGTTCGCGTAGCCCGCGACGATTAGGTCCCAGTCCCCCGCCCGTTGACGGATCTGGTCGGCGATGCCCAGGAAAGGCTCGCCCGGGAGACCGACGATCGCCGTGCTCGGCCCGAGCCGGAGCACCTGGACCTCGACTTCGTCCGGCTGCCTGTCGCCCGCTCCGGGCGCGTTGCGGGTGGCATAGCGGTACGGATGGGAGGCGAAGTGGACTTCCATTTGCAACGCCGCCCGCCGGGCAGCCAGAGACTGCCGGCGCGCCTCGTCCGTTTCTGCACCCAGGGCTTGCAGGACTTCTTGGTAGGCTGCCTCGAGCTCCGCTGCCTCCTTCCGTGCCTTGCGCGTCAGCTTCACCGTGGTCGAGCTCGACGAGAGCGGCCCGGCTTCGACCAACCGGCAACCAGTCGGGTCAACAGGGACATCTTCGGCCCGGCTCAAGTTGACTACCCACTGGCCCCGGCCGAGCGGCCGGGCTTCGTCGACGGCACGTGCAGCGGCGGTCCCGAGGATACGCCCTAAACGCGCCGCTTCGCCATGGTCGTGCCTCATCCATACAGGGTTGATGCTCCCGGCGCAACCCTGCAGGTAGGCAGCTTGCCCTCCTACCAATTGCTCCACCACGGCGACAGCGGCACCGGGAAAGTCCGGGGAGATCGCCAGGTTGTCATGTTCGAGCACGGTGGCGTGGCAGGCGTAGCTGATTATGGTGGCTATAGTCCCGCCAGTTTCTACGGCCTCAGCGATCAGGAACCGAGCGGTGGTCTCCGCGGGCCCCTCCGGGTCACGCCGATTGCGGCCGAGCGAGCCCACTCGAGCCTCGGAGTACTCGAGCAACGCCGGTCGGCGGTCTCTGTAGGCGGTGGCCACTGCGCTCGCTACCTGACGCGCCACGAGCTCGACGTAGGTGCTGTCGAGCCCCAATGTGAGGCCCGCCGGACCGGAGTGGGTGTGGGTCGCGTTGACCATCACCGACGAGCCCGGCCACCCCAGAGCCTCCCCGATGAGGCGCCTGGCGATAGTCACCATGTCGAAGGTGGCATACAGCAGGTCGCAGCTGACGACTGCGAGCGGCGTGGCCCCGTCGTCAAAGACGAACGCGCGGCACATGAGAGGCGCAGCGACTCTCTCGGCCAGGCCCTTACGAGCGCTGTAGCCACCCATGGGGCACCCTACAGGGGGCGATATGTTGGCCATCGCCGCCCCCACCAGCAGCTCCCCAGGGCCGGCTCGCATGGTGAGAGCATAGCTACGGGTGCCAGCCGAGCCCGGCCGCCAGGTTGTTCATGGCGCCAGCGCGGTGTTCATGGCGCCAGCGCGGTGTGCACGGCCCAGCGCAGGGGGTTGATGACGCCTCGCTGGCGCCCGAGCTGGATGTCGTTGGTGAGCAGCACGACCCAGCGGCGCGAGGGGGGGTCCAAAGCCAGGCTGGTCCCGGTGAAGCCGCTATGGAACACCGCCGACTCGGGCCAGGCGTCGCCCAACTGGTCATAGGCGTCGTGGCGCGCCGTCCAGCCCAGTCCCCGGTGGCCGCCCAGGCCGGCAGTCCTATCCCTGGTCGCTTCGCCTCGCAGGCCGCCGGGCAGCCAATCGTCGGAGGCGGCGGTCCACGCCCCCAGGTAGGCCGCGAGGTCGGCCGCGGTGGAGAAAAGGCCGGCATGGCCGACCGGGTAGCCTAGGGCGGCGGCGTTCTCGTCATGCACCACGCCGGCCCGGTAGCGCCCGTCCGGGCCGGCTTCTGTGGCAGCGACGTCGCGCTCTTGTCGCGGCCCGAAGCCCGTGCTGATGAGCCCCAGCGGCTGCGAGACCCAGCGGGCCACGAGAGCGTCCAGGGTCTCCCCCGTTACCGCCTCGGCCAGCCAGCCGAGCACGAGGAAACCAAGGTCGGAGTACTCGACCGCTCGGCCGGGCGGTGCCAGGAGCGGCTCGCCCGTGAAGCGGCCGCGCAGCTCAGCGGGAGCGAGGCCCAGTCGCCAG
>JBOGGK010000059.1:0-1598 GCA_050744045.1 Acidimicrobiales bacterium
CGCACCGGCCCGGGACCCGCAGATGGCCGATCGGGTCGCCCCGTCTCCAGCGCCCGCCGCATCAAAGCGTGCATGCGGTTCTCCCGCACACGGCTCTCCGACATCGGTCACCGGCGGCGTCCGGCCACGAAAGCCCGCACGCGTAGTTGGGCCTGGGTACGACGACGGTTCAGCTGAGGTCGACAAGTCCGAGCCGGTTGGCCTGGCGGATGACAAACCACCCACAGCGTAATCAGCCCCCGGGCCGGCGCTTGACCGTGTCTTAAACTCGAGCCACCACCTCCTGGTCGATGGAGAAAGCTACCGCCCGACCAGGAAGCCCAGCCGCCACGGCTGACCCGAAGGGCTAGTGGTCTCGCGCGGAAAGCATTGTGACTTACGCTGCCTTGAGAGGACGGCCCTCGTAGGTCCAGCGGAAGGGGGCTGCCCGGCGGTTGTAGTCCTTGATGAAGGCGATGATGCGAGCCGTCAGGTCCTCCACGGAGCCGAACTCGCCGCGACGCAGCAACCTCCGCTCCAAGATGGAAAAGAACAGTTCGACTTGGTTGAGCCAGCTGGCGTGGGTGGGCGTGAAATGAAGGTGCACCCTGGGGTTGTACTGGAGCAGCTCGGCGACCTGGTCGGTCTGGTGAGCGGCGAGGTTGTCGCAGATGCAATGAAGGTCCATTCCCTGCGGGGTCTGGTCCATCAGGTCCCACAAGAAGGTGACGAAGTTGTCCGAGCAGGTCGAATCGGTCACCCACCCGGCGACATCGCCCTCGTGGACGTTCAAGCCAGCGAAGAGGACCACGGTGCCGTTGCGCTCGTACTCGAACTCCCGACGCTCGGGGAAGCCGGGGACAGCAGGCTTGGACGGGTTGATGCGGGCCTTGGCCTGGATGGAGGTCTTCTCGTCGACCGACCAGACGATGGCGTTCTCGGGCGGGTGCAGGTAAAGCCCGCACACGTCGGCTGCCTTCTCCCAAAAGTCGGGGTCGTGGCTCGTCATCCAGCTCTCCACCTGCCAGGGCTTCAAGTCCAGGGCCTTGCAGATGCGCCAGCACTGCGACGCCGAGATCGGCACCCCGTGGGACGCCATCGCCTCCGCCAACGCTTCCATCGTCCAGCGTGTAACCCCATCGGGCGGTTCCTCGGTCACCGTCTTCACCAGCAACAGCACGTCGTCGTGGTCGTAAACGCAAGGCCGACCACGACGCTCCTCGTCGGCCAGCCCGGCCAGGCCGAGCTCGGAATAACGCTTTCGCCACAGCCCGACCTGGTTGTAGTGCAGGCCGACTACGTCGGCGATGTCGCGGTTGGTGGCCCCGTCCGCCGCCATCAGCACGATCCTCGCCCGCTTCGCGAGCCGGGCCTCGATCGTCCCAGAGCGGATCCAGGACTCCAACATGTCACGGTCACCACGGCGCAAGTTCAACGGAGGTAGGTACATGTGCCAAGTAAATCACATCACTGTCATTTACGCGTGGATACACTAGGGCACCGCTCCACCACAACATCTGAGTAGTGCCAAAGCCCGCGCTCAGATACGCTCACGATGGGCCCGGCGTCGTCATGTCTCCTTTGGAAGCGGCCTTATGCTTGCGCTCCTCCAAGGTAGC
>JBOGGK010000060.1:0-1778 GCA_050744045.1 Acidimicrobiales bacterium
GCACGGGACCGGTCGTGGCGGCGCTCGTAGCCCGAGGTAGCGGGCAGCGCGGCGAGATCGATGCGCTCACCGGCGAGGCGTTGGATGCGGGCCTGGTCGAAATGGGCCATCCGGGCCCCGAGGCGGAGCGTGGCACTGCAGGTCGCAGCCCCGAT
Source organism: Acidimicrobiales bacterium (assembly GCA_050744045.1). Lineage (GTDB taxonomy): Bacteria > Actinomycetota > Acidimicrobiia > Acidimicrobiales > Palsa-688 > JBOGGK01. The sequence continues at coordinate 156 of JBOGGK010000060.1, forward strand.
CCCGACGATCCACGAGAAGACCGCTGAGATCACCAGCCCGCCGACGAGAGCGGCCACGAACGCCGTCCCGGCAACGAGCGAGACGGCTACGTCGGCGACGCCTGACCAGGTCGCCGGGGAGAACAGGCCCAGAAGCCCTGCCCAGACGGCGGCGGCAACACCCCGCAGGACACGGGGGCGAACGCTGCCATGACCCATTGTCCGTTGCCGATCTTCGAGCGGGTCGTCCACAGCAGAAACGTTACGACCTGGGGTCCGGCTGCGAACTGGTGCCCGCACCACAACCGATGGTGGTCTAGCTGAACCCCCAGTTCGGGTAGTAGGCCCATCGATCTCGCACTGCTTGCGCCGCAGGCTTGTGCCCATGAGCGCATCGACGACACACCACCGAACCTGGATGTCCTGTTCTCGGAGCGAGGTGCAGTGATGAGCGTCCTCGAGCTGCGCCACGTCTCCAAGTCCTATGGCGAGGGCCTGAGCGAGGTCGACGCCCTCGTCGACGTCGATCTCTGCGTCGAACCTGGCCGGCTCGTGGCCGTGATGGGCCCGAGCGGCTCGGGCAAGTCGACCCTGCTCACCATCGCCGGCGGGCTGGAGGACCCCTCCGGCGGGGAGGTGCTGATTGGTGGGTCGCCGCTGTCGGCGATGTCTGCTGACGACAAGGCCCGGCTGCGACGGAGAGTCCTCGGCTACGTCTTCCAGGACTACAACCTCCTCCCCGGGCTCACCGCGGCCGAGAACGTCTCGCTGCCGGTGGAGCTCGACGGGCAACCGGCCCGGCGGGCTCGCCGCCAGGCGCTCGCCGGCTTGGAGCAGCTGGGCTTGACCGAGCGGGCGGATCACTTCCCTGACCAGCTCTCGGGCGGTGAACGCCAGCGGGTGGCGATCGCCCGGGCTGTCGTGGGCGACCGGCAGCTGCTGCTCGCCGACGATCCGTCCGGCGCGCTGGACTCGGCCAACGGCGAGGCCGTCATGGGGCTCATAGTCTCGGCGTGTCGCCAGGGCCTCGCCGCAGTCGTCGTCACCCATGACGCCGCCCTCGCCTCGTGGGCCGATCGCACCGTGACCATCAAAGACGGCCAGATGGTCACCTCGTCTCACGCCGAGGCGTCTGGTCGCGACGACACCACCGGCGCGGGAGAGGGACGGTGAGCCGCCGGAGCGGATCGAATGGTGCCGACACGCCCTGGACCGAGCGTCGCCCCTCGGGCGGCGGTGTGCCGGCGCGACGGGCCATGAACCGCTGGGCGTGGCGGCTGTTGCGTCGGGAGTGGCGCCAACAGCTCCTCGTTCTCGCCCTGATTGCAGTCGCCGGCGCCGTCACGGTGTTCGCGGCTGGTGTCGCCACCAACGCGCCACCGCCGAAGAACGCCACCCTGGGAGGCGCCCCCTTTGCGCTGACCCTGCCCGGGACCGAGCCCCACTTGAGCGCCGCGATCGGCATGGTCGTCTCGGACGCCCACCAGTCGAACATCTCGGCCCAGGTCGTGGAGGAACAGAGCCTCGCCACCGGATCGCTCAACCCCATCGAACTTCGCGCCGAGAGCCCCCACGGTCCCTTCGCCCGTTCCTCGCTCGCCCTCCTCGCCGGCCACTACCCGACTGGCCCCGGCCAGGTGGCGC
>JBOGGK010000061.1:0-4962 GCA_050744045.1 Acidimicrobiales bacterium
CGGCGTCGAACTCGGCGCCGACGACTACCTGTTCGGGGGAGGCGATGGCGTTGCGTGGATCGACGGCCTCCAGGCGCCCAGCGTGGTCCGGGTCGCGCAGCAGTTGCGGGCGGCGGCGCCGGTGCCGTTTGGCCTCGGCGTTTCGCATGATGGTGAACAGCCAGGCCCGTGGGTGGGCACCGTCGAAATGCTCGATCGCCCGATACGCGCACAGCAGCGTCTCTTGGACCAGATCCTCGGCGTCAGCCGTGTTGCGGGTGATCGAGAAGGCCACCCGGGCGAGAACGTCCAGCTCGGGCAGGACGTAGCGGGCGAAGCTGTCCTCACCGCGCTGTCGCCCACCGGCCTCGGCCACGCAGGTGGAATCCTCTCGCTCGTCCGGCCATTCCAGGGAATGTACGCCCTGCTCAACGGGTTCCCGGTGCGTGATGAGCAGAAGGGAGCACCGTGTGCTCTGCCGAGGGGTGGAAGCCTACCTCGACGGCGAGGCAGATCCCGCCTTCGCCCTCGTGGTCCGCGGTCACTTGGACGAGTGCTGGGCGTGCAGCGAGGACGCCGAGTGGCTCTCGCTGATCAAGACCGCGCTTGGCCGGATCGGCCGGCGCCGCCCACCGGATCTCGCAGTCGCCCGGCTGGCAAGGTACGCCGCGACGCTCTCGGGTGGACGCTGACGGATCCAGCTCTTCGCCCGGGCTGCGCACCCGGGCACCGTGTGAAGAGCCGGACACGCCTTGTCCGGGCGGGCCCTGGCGCAACAACCTGGGGGTGGATCAACAATGACGTCCATGAGTGAGACCACCTGTCGCTGCGGGAGGGGCCACCCCAACCCGTCCGGGCAGCGGTACTGCGGAACCTGCGGGATCTTGCTCGTCGGGTGTCGCTCCACCGAGATCGTCTGGCTGAAGAGCGGGCTCAGTTACTGTGTTCCCTTCGTTGTGTCAAATGTCAGGCGGCGAAATCAGCTGGCCCGGAAAGTCCCGCTAGTGTGCTGGGCGACTTAAGTCGCAGCGAACTGGTGGAAGGCGGACCGGCGACGGCGTCACAGTTGGCGGCCCGAATCGGCGAGTCGAGCGGCAGCACGAGCTACCACCTCCGTCAGCTCGCCGCCCACGGCCTTGTCGTCGAAGAACTGGGCCTCGGGCACGGTCGTGAGTGCTACTGGCGCGCGGTCCACCGTTCGACCTGGTACGTACCGTCAACAGATCCCGGTGAGCGCGAGGTCGGCTCCGAGTACTTACGGGCCGTCGCCCACACCTATGCAGATCGCATCGTCCGCTTCGCCAACATCGTCGAAGCTGCACGGGAGATCCTCGGAAGCGATTGGACCGAGTCTTGGGACATCAGCAGCTCGCTCCTCGACCTCACCCCCGAGCAGGCAGCCCAGCTCTCACCCGATTTCCACGAACTGTGTGCCCCGCACCGTCTTGAGCCGGGCACAAGCCTGGCCCAAGTCGGCGACGGCGGCCACGGTCCGGATCGAGGCGACGCGCCAGATCACCGCCGACCCGGACGCGGCCGGGGTGCTGGAAGCCGCCGGCGTTGCGGACCGCTGCGAGGCGATCGCCTGCGACTTCTTCGGGCCCTTGCCGGCGGGCGGCGACGTCTACATGCTCCGGAACGTCATTCCCGACTGGCCCGACCGGGAGGCAGTGACCATTCTGCGACGCTGCGCCGAGGCCGCAGGGAAAACCCGCTCGCTACCGGCGCCGGCTTGGCTCTGGAAAGGTCTCTACCGACCAACTCGACATATTGGCTCCTGGAGTACCGCGTACTGGACTCGAGCCAATAGCGATCTGCAATATCTGACGATTCCCGGGCTCGAGAGGGTTTGGCCGAACATTCCGCCCGGGAGTTGGTCTTCGGTTATTACGGGGAAGGAGGGAGGACAGGTCAGAGATGCCGGATCAGCTCACCGAGCTGGTCCCGCAAGCTGCCGGGGTTCGAATAGCGACAACACAGCAGCTCCAGAAACAGAGCAGGTCAGGTGGGGTAAGGTGGGAGTGGCGAGGAGGTCTGCCTCGCCGCGGGCCCGCAGGACGCGCTCGACCGCAATGTCCACGAACCCGGCGTCGGCGAGCGCGTCGCCTAGCTGGCAGCGGTCCAGAAAGCGAAGTGCCGGCCGGGGAAGTCGTCGCCTGGGAAGGGGAGCGACTCCAGGTCCGCCCCCGAGCGGGTGGCCGCGCCGGCGTGCCAAGGTGGGAGAGGTTGTAGAGAAGTTCTCTGACTTGCTCCACTCGCTCGGGGCCCCCGGCCGGCGTGCTGCAGGGCGGTGGCGCCACCGGCGCCCTGCCCGTCGGCTGGCCGGCATGGTGAGCCGATGCCCGGTGGTGCCGCCCAAGGGCGAGGATAACCGGGCACGAAGGCGAGGATGATCAGGTGAGGAAGCCGCGCAGGATCGCCGCCAGGCGTGCCGGTTCGTCCTCTTGGACGTTGTGGCCGCCGGGGACGCGCACCGCTTTGGCCCCCCGCACCCGCTCGGTCAGCTCGGCGGCCTCTTCCTCGCCGAGGAACCCGTCTTCGGCCCAGACGAGCAGGACGTCGCCCTCGAAGGCCTCGAGCGGCTCCCACAGCGCGCTGAGCGCGGTGTCTACGGGCGCTGCGGGTGGGAGAGACCCGAGATGGTGCTTCCAGACAACGCTGCCGTCGGGGCGCACCGTCGTGTTGTGCCAGACGCCCCGCTCGAGCGCGGCGAGACTGCGGCCGTAACCAAAGGCGGCGGCGCGTCCGACGAGTTCCTGGCGTGAGGGGAACACCTGCGGGCCCTCCAGGAAGGAGCGCACGCTGTTGGCTCGTCCGGTTCGCATCCCGGGCGAGATGTCGACGAGCACGAGACCGGCGACCAGACCGGGCCGCAGTCGGGCCACCTCGATCGCGGTCGCCCCGCCGAGCGAGTGGCCGACGATGGTCACGGGCCCGCCGGCGAGCGAGGTGATCGCGGTGGCGACGGCGGGGGCGAGCGAGGCGGGGTCGTAGCACCGGTCCTCGCGCCAGGGCGAGTCGCCGTGGCCGGGCAGGTCGAGAGCGGCGAGGGCGCGGTCGAGGATGAGGGCCACGGGGTCCCAGGTGTGCGCGTTGAGCGCGGCGCCGTGCAGCAGCACCACCTCGAGGGGGGCGTCGCCCCAGATGAGCGCGCTCAACGCGCCGGCGGGCGTCTGAACGCTGGCCCGGCGTACCGGGGGTTGCCCGTACCACCCCGCGCCCACCTCGACGGCCTCCTCCTCGAGCAGCGCCAGCTCGTCGAGGCCTTCGAAGGGGTCGCCTTGGTGTCCCTGCGGGCGGGTCTCGCCGCCCGCCTGCCCGCTCCCCGGTCGCCTGGGCAGGGCCCGCCCCGGGCGGCTCGGGCGGTTGGCCTCGACTACGCGGCGGGCCAGGTGGGCCGAGCTCGTCGCGCGGGCACAGCGCTCGGCGACGAGCGCGCGCACGAGCCGCTGGTCGCCCGCTGCGCTCGCCGCTGCGAGCAGGGTCAGGTCCAGTACGTCGCGCTGGGCGTGGCTGCCTCCGACGAGGTAGGCGCGCCGCCGCGCCCCGCCGAGCAGGGCGACGGCCCGTGAGGCCTCTCCGGCAGAGAAGGCCGCGAAGCCGCGGACGAGCTCGAGCCCGACTGCGTCGGCCACCTCCCGGTGGGTGCCAACGGGACGGCGGGCAAGGTCGTCGAGGAGCGCCTCAGAGAGCTCGGGCCGGCCGGCAAGGCCGAATGCCATCGCCGCGTGCCAGTCGTTGAAGCACTGCGTCGAGTCCCCGATCTTCGGCTCGAAGATCGCCACCAGCTCGACCGCCCGCTCAACGAGCGGGGCCCCGAGCAGGGCGAAGCGCCACAGCAAGGACACGGCGTCGAGCGCAGCGAACGGCATTGACCCCGCGTCGTGGCGCAGTCGCTCGTCGTACAGCTCGAGGGCCGATCCGTCGTCGCCGAGCTCGAGGTGGTACAGCCCCGCGTGCCACCAGTTGTGCATAGCGAAAAAGCTCGTCGCCCAGCCCGAGGAGGTCTCGGCAACGGCCTCGAGCCCGGTCTCGGGGCGGCCCTCCATCTCGTGGACGTGCAGCAGGGCATGCGCGGCCCAGGCGTCGGTCGCGTCGGCCGCGAGCGCGGAGCGGGCCTGCTGCAGGGCTCGGCCGTACTCGCCGCACTCCTCGAGGCCGAAGGCGTGCATCGCCCGCACATAGCTCGATCCTGCAGCCTCCTCGGGCCAGGCGGGTAGCACGCGGCCCACGACATCGCGTAGGTTGATCCGGTCGCCGAGCTGCAAGTAGAGGTCCTGGGCCACCTTGAGGGCGAGCAGGTCACGGGGGTCCTCGAGCAGCGCCTGCTCAAGCAGTCCTACCGCGCCGGCAACGTCGCCGTGGGCCCAGGCGGCAGCGGCCCCGACGTGCGCCCGCTCGCGACGCCCCCGCGCCCTCGGCTCTGCGCCGTCGAGGAGCTGGCGTGCTGCGGCGGCCGCCCGCTCCGAGCCGGCGTAGAGGCGGAGGTAGGCGCCGAGGGCGCGCGCAAGGCCAAGCGCGGGATCGAGGGCCGCGGCGCGCTCGGCGAGGGCGAGCGGATCGCCTGAGAGGCGCACCAGGGCGAGCGTCGCCTGGCCGAGCAGCTCGACCGCTTCGTCGCTCGACGACTCGACGCCGGCGCCGAAGCGGTCGCGTGACAGTGCGGTCATCGCTCGTCCACGGCCCGGGGCCGGTCGGGGCCCGGTGCCTGGTCCGTCGCGCCCGGCCGGGTAATCGCCAGGCGGGGGACCGCGGCGAGCAGGGTAGCGGTGTACTGGTGCGCCGGCCGGGCGTACACCTCGTCCGCTGGCCCTTCCTCGACGACCTGCCCGCGGTAGAGCACCGCGACCCGGGTGCAGAGGTGCCGCACGACGCCGAAGTCGTGGCTGATGAACACGAGGGTCAGCCCGAAGGACTCGACGAGATCGTCGAGCAGGTTGAGCACCTGGGCGCGCACCGAGACGTCGAGCGCGCTCACCGCCT
>JBOGGK010000062.1:0-3292 GCA_050744045.1 Acidimicrobiales bacterium
CCGCCTGGCCCGGGCCAAGCGGACGTTCCTCAACGAACTGCGAGAGGCCTTCGACAAGACCCCCGACATGAAGAGCCGGCTTCGCGACCGGATCGACCAAGCGACGGTGCTCGTCATCGGCCGGGCCGAGCGCGCCGGCGCGGTGCGCAGCGACGTCGAGGCCGCCGACGTGATGCAGTTGCTCGGCCCCAGGTGCACCAGCCCTACTCTCACCCACGAGCAAACCGTCCGCCTCCTGCCCATGGTCCTCGACGGGCTGCGCGCCGGGCGCGAGACGGGCTGACCCTCGGCTCGAAGAGAGCCCCACCCATTCGGACCCCCGACGCGCCTCTCGACGCTGCGTCGAGCGGACCGGCCCAGGCGGGCTCATCAGCCGTTCCGCGCTCGTCGGCACCGGTGGCTCGCCGCGGTGTTGACTACGCGGGGTTGCGGCGAATAGCCCCCTGCCGGGAGCTCTTCGGCTTGCTCGTGGTCACGGCTCTCAAGTTAGCGAGCGACGCTCGGATGACGCTCGGCAAGTCCTGCTCGTCGGCTTCTCTGGCCCAGCGGTCGACGGCGACCCTGAAGATGGTCACCCCCGCCTCGGCGGCAAGCGTCGCGGCTTGGCCGCTGACGCCGCGCTGGCGCAAGGTGTCGGCGAGTGCCGAGGCGATACTCGAGAGCTTGACGAGCTCGCGCTCCAAGAGCTCGGGGTTGGCGGCGATGACCGCTTGTCGCTTGAGGGAGAGCTCGCGGCGATCCTGGAGTGTCGTGCTGACGGCCTCGAGCGCGGAGGTGACCGCTTCGAGTGGCGGTGCAGAGGCTGGTGCTTCAGCGACGAGGCGGACGAGGCCCTCCTTCAGCTCGCTGGCGCCGTAGAAGAGCACCTCGCGCTTGTCGGCGAAGTACCGGTAGAACGTCCGCTCGGTGAGCCCGGCCTGCTTGGCAATCTCCTCGGCGGTGGTCTGGTCGAAGCCCCGCTCGGCGAACAGGTCAAGAGCGGCCTGCACGAGCCTGCCCGCGCTGTCCGGTTCCCAGCGTCCCATTGCCCCGACTGTAGCGAGCCGGTCCGACAGGAGCTGACATCACCTCTTGACAGTTTCTGACATCGCTCCTATACTGATGTCAGCATCTGCCATGCCCCCGGCCACGGGATCACCCGCTTCGTGCGAGGACGGCTCACCCTCTCCGACGCGACGATCGACGCAGCCTCTGCATGAGTGCTGGGGGCCCGAGAAGAGGAGGTTATCCATGCGTGTGTTGGTTACCGGGGCGTCGGGGTGGATCGGCTCTGCGGTCGTCCCCGAGCTCATCGACGCCGGTCACGAGGTGACCGGGCTGGCTCGCTCGGAGGCGTCGGCCGCGGCCCTCGCCGCCGTCGGCGCCAAGGTCCAGCGAGGCGACCTCGACGACCTCGACGTGTTGGCGTCGGCGGCTTCAGCCTCCGACGGCATCATCCACCTCGCCTTCAAGCATGACCTCGCCTTCGCCGGCGACGTCGAAGGAGCGCTCGGTGCCAACCGTCGGGCCATCGAGGCCATCGGAGAGACGCTGTCGGGCTCTGGCCGGCCGTTCGTCATCCCGTCCGGGGTCCTCGGGCTCGCCCCGGGGCGCGTGGCGACCGAAGAGGACGGGCGTGACACCGAGGCCGCCCAAGGCGCCGGGCTGGGCCCGGCCCGGCTGGCGGCGGAGCAGGCCGTGCTCGGGTTGGCCTCGAGCGGCGTCCGCTCGTCGGCCGTGCGCATCGCTCCTACCTGTCACGGCGAAGGAGACCACGGCTTCATGGCCTTCCTCGTCGGCATCGCCCGGGCAAAGGGCGTCTCCGGCTACCTCGGCGACGGGTCCAACCGCTGGCCGGCGGTACATCGCTACGACACCGCCCGGCTGTTCCGCCTGGCCCTCGAGGACGCCCCGGCAGGATCGGCTCTCCACGCCGTGGGCGAGGAGGGCGTGGCGATCCGCGGGGTCGCAGAGGTGATCGGACGGCACCTCGACGTCCCGGTCGCTGCCGTCGCCCCCGAAGAGGCCGCGGAGCACTTCGGGTTCCTGGCGCCTTTCATCGGGCTCGACAGCCCCACGTCGAGCGTACTGACCCGGGCACGGCTGGGTTGGCAGCCGGCGCACCCTAGCCTCCTCGAGGACCTCGACGACGGGTCCTACTTCGAGTCGCTGCCGCGATGAGAACCGGCGCCGTCACAAGGTCCTCGCCGCTTCGAGGAGCACGCGGGCAGCCCGTCTTGCTGGTTCACGCCGGCGCCCGTCCTCGGCCGCGCACCTCGCCGGATTGCCGGCTGTCCCCCAACCAACAGAACGCGGCCGAGCCGCTCCACCACGTCCACCCGTCAAGTCGAGTGCTCCGGCGCGGACATGGGCGCAGGAACAGGTGTCTCATTCAGTGTGCAATACGTTGGCGACACTGAGCCGTCCGGCGTTCCGCGCCGGGATGAAGGCACCAGCCGCCGCGATGACGACGTCGCTCAACGCCAGGCCGGCGACCAGCGGTCCCGGTGCTCGACGACTACGACGGTGGCGGACGGGTCTGCCGACAAACGCGCCAGCTTGCGGCGGCGCCCGTTCATACCGGAGCCGACTTCGGTCTGAGCGGGCGGGCTTCTGACACCACAGGCAGCGTCCGGATGCCGAGCCGCAGTCAACGGCTGCTGCCGCTGCCCCGCACGGGGCCAGATCAGGTACGTCGATAGGCACGGAACGCCTCACGGAGGTCTTCGGCAAGAAGCTGCGGCTCGGCGACAGCGGGGAAGTGGCCACCGCGCTCGTGCACCGACCACGCCATGAGCTCGAAGTAGCGCTCCGCGAGCTCTCGGCGGCTTGGGGAAAGGCACCGCCTCCCCACCGAACGCGCTGATCGCGGTGGGGACCGCCGGGGGTTTCCCCCACGGCAGCGCGACCTCGGGGCTGTGCCGGTAGCGCCAGTACGGGAGGAGCGACGCGTCGGCGCTCGCCGTGCACCAATAGATCGAAAGGGTGTCGAGCAGGAGCCGGCGGAGGAACGCCGGTCGACCGTCGCGGTCGGTGCTGGACCAGGCGGTCACCTTCTCCCCCAACCATGCCGCCAGGCCGGCCGGCGAGTCGAGCAGGCCGGCGGCCGGGGTGCCCGGCTTCGTCTTCTGCTCGTGGGCGTAACCTTTCCCCTCGGCGGTCCACGCGCTGACCTGTTCGAAGTGTGCTTCTTCGGCCTTCGACCACGGGCGCGGCGGTGCCGGAAGAGCCGGGGTCGCAAGATGGACAGCTGCGACCGAGCCGGGGTGGCGTCGGGCGAGCCAGGCAGTAACCCCGGCACCCAGGTCACCAC
>JBOGGK010000063.1:0-13273 GCA_050744045.1 Acidimicrobiales bacterium
GAACGCCTGGCCCCGCACGTCGGCCAGGTCGGGCTCGGGCGGGGCAGGCGGGCCAGGGGCCGGCACCGGCGGCTCGGGCCACGGGCGCTCGGCCCGGAACACCGCCACCAGCTCGGCCAAGTTGCCGGCTGCGCGCACGTGCGCCCGCTTCACCAGTGCTGCTTCGTGAGCGGACGCCAGCGCCACGACGACGCCGGGGGCCTCCACCGCGGCGACCATAGGGAGCACGCCCGGCACCCGCCTCAACGAGCCGTCCAGGCCCAGTTCGGCGATAAAGGCGAGGCCCTCCAGCGACGGGGCGGGCGCCTGGCCGTCGGCCACCAAGGTACCAAGGGCGATGGCCAGGTCGAGCCCGGGGCCTGCTTTGCGCAACCCGGACGGGGCCAGGTTGACCGTCACGCGCTTTTGCGGCCAGGTGAACCCGCTCGACACGATCGCGGCCCGCACCCGGTCGCGCGCCTCGCGGCAGGATGCGTCGGGCAGGCCTACCACCCTGAAACCAGGGATGCCGTTGGTCACGTGGACTTCGACGGCGACGGGCCGGCCGTCGACGCCGACGAGCGTTGCGGAGGAGACGGTAGCCAGCATGGGATCCCCCTTGATCCGGAGCAAGGTGTCTGCGGGGAGGCCAGGGCTGGCCACGAACGATTGGGAACGCTAGCCGGCGGCTGTGACCGTGATACCGGCCCAAGGCAGGGAGGAGCGCAAGCGAGGACCGGGAGCGGTCGGCAGGCTCGACGGGGCCCGGGGTGGCAGTAGCTTGGCCGGCGTGCCCAAGCCCGCTCGAGGACGCCGCGCCCGGGGGCGCCCGGCCGGGGGAGCAAGGACCGGGCTCCGCGATCTCGAAGAGCTGGCCAACCTCGCCCAGGGAGCGGGTGACCTAGGGGTGCAGGTGCGCCGGATAGGGCCCCTCCGAGCGTCGAAGGCATACATCTGCCCCGGGTGCCAGCAGGAGATACCGGTGCGCACCGGTCACCTTGTTGTGGTGCCTGTGGGCCAGCCGGACCTCCGCCGGCACTGGCACACGCCTTGTTGGGCCTCGAGAGACCGGCGCCGGCCCGGGCGCTAGAAGGCGCCCTCGATGACCTCTATGGCCCCCGCCACCACGCAGGCCACGTCGAAACGCACGGGCCCGCCCCGCCGCCGCCCACCCACCATGGCCTGCTCGGCGAACCACTGACCGGCCAGCCGGCGCAGGCGGGCCTGTTTCACCGGCCCTACCGCCTCGGCGGGCGAGCCGAAGGCCGCGGACGACCTCGCCTTGACCTCGCAGAACACGTGCGTCGCGCCCCGGCAGGCCACGATGTCGACCTCCCCCGCCCGGCACGACCAATTGCGGGCCACGATCTCGTAACCGCGCGCCTCGTACCAGGCGGCCGCCCGGTCCTCCCCTGAACGCCCGAGCTGCCGGCCCGCCGCCTGAGGAGATGAAGCTGCTGCCATGTCCGTGCAGCATGCCAGGCGGCTGTGACCGTCACGCTTCAGAGCTCCTTTTCGGGCAACTCCTCCACGTTGACGTCCTTGAACGTCACCACCCTGACGTTGGTCACAAAGCGGGCCGGGCGGTACATGTCCCACACCCACGCATCTGCAAGCTTGACCTCGAAATAAGTGCGGGCGCCTTCGCCCCGGGCCTCCATCTGCACGTCGTTGGCCAGGTAGAACCGTCGCTCGGTCTCCACCACATAGCGGAACATCGGCAGGACGGCACGGTACTCCTGGAAGAGTGCCAGCTCGATCTCGGTCTCGTACCGTTCGAGGTCTTCAGCGCTCATGGTGCTCCTCCCAATCGTCGCGCCATCTGCCCAACGGGTGACAAGACCGCACCGGGCCCGGCCCCGTCATCAATGCTAGGGCGCTGCAGGCGGCGATGGAGCGTTCGCCGTCCTGGCACGCGGCCAACTCGGCGCGCCCGCCACCCGCGGCCTTCAGCGCGCGACGCGCCGCTCTTTGATCTTGGCCGCCTTGCCCACACGGTCGCGCAGGTAATAGAGCTTCGCCCGCCTGACCGCGCCAAGCGTGACAACCTCGATCCGGGCGATCGCCGGTGAGTGCAGCGGCCAGGTCCGTTCGACGCCCACCCCCGAGCTCACCTTGCGCACGGTGAAGGTCTCCCGCACGCCCGAGCCCTTGCGTGCGATCACTGCGCCCTGGAAGGCCTGCACCCGCTGCCGGTTGCCCTCGACGACCCTCACATGGACCCTGACGGTGTCCCCTGGTGCGAAGTCGGGGACGTCGTCGCGCAAGCTCTCACGGTCGATCAGGTCGGTCGGGCCCATAGCCTGAACAGGTTAGGCGATCTAGGCCGTGCTCAGCCAGCAGGGCGGACTCCTCTGGAGAAAGGCCGCCCTTGGCGGCGATCATGTCCGGTCGGCGGGCGAGCGTACGGGCCAGCGCCATCGCCCGCCTCCACCGTGCCACCTGCACGTGGTGCCCCGAGAGGAGCACCTCTGGCACCGCCCAGTCTCGGAACTCCGCCGGCCTGGTGTACTGCGGGTACTCCAAGAGCCCTCCCGTGAAGCTCTCGTCGTCGGCCGACGCCGCGTTGCCCATCACGCCGGGGCCCAAACGGGCCACCGCCACCACCACCACCACGGCCGCGGCCTCGCCGCCGGCGAGGACGTAGTCCCCGACCGAGAGCTCGCCGTCGGCTAGGTGGTCGGCCACCCGCTGGTCCACCCCCTCGTAGCGCCCGCACAAGAGCGAGAACCCGTCACTGGCCGCCAGGCGCCGGGCCATGTCCTGGTCGAAACGCTCCCCGCCCGGGCCGAGCAGGTAGAGCGGGCGCACCGGCCGGGCGGCTTCTACGGCGGCGAACACCGGCCCCGGTGCCAGCACCATCCCCGGGCCCCCTCCGAACGGGCTGTCGTCCACGCTGCGGTGGGGGTCGCCGGCCCCCGACCGCAGGTCGTGCACAACGATGTCGACCGCTCCGCCCCGCAGCGCTTTGCCGAGCAGGCTGGCCCCGCACCATTGCTCCACCATCTCGGGGAAGATCGTGAATATCTCAGCCCTCATGGTCCGAAAAGCCCCTCGGGCCCGTCGACGGTCACCCGCCCCGGCACCGCTTCCACGACGAAGTGCAGCGGCACCAGCGCGCCGCCGTCGAGGACGAGGAGGTCACTAGCCGGGTTGGCCTCGACCGCGGTGACCGTTCCGTGGCCCTCCCCGGCGGTGTCGACGACCTGGGCGCCGATGAGCTCGTGGACCCACAAGCCCTGGGCACGCTCGAGCGCCTCGGCCCGCAAAGGGTGCCCCCGCAAGCTCTCTGCCTGGTCGCGGGTAGTGATGCCGCCGAAGTGGACCAACCAGTGGGTGCCCTTGGGGCTTCGGGCGCCGGGCAGCAACTGGGCGCTGTCCACCACCAGGCGGGAACCGGCACACTCGAGAGCGCTGCCCGGGGCCAAGCGCCCTGGGACCGTCGTCACCAGCTGCACAACCACCCCGCCGTCCAGACCGTGGGGCCGCCCCATGTAGCCGATCTCCAACAGCACCGCGGCCGGTCAGTCCACTATGTCGATGAAGACCTCTTCGCCGTCGCGTGCCGCTGCCGCCCGGGTGACGGCTCGGATGGCTTGGGCCGTGCGCCCCCTCCTGCCTATGACCCGGCCCACGTCGTCGGGGGCCACCTCGAGCCGGAGCCGGACCGGGTGGCGGTCGCCTGCCACGCTCGTCTCCACGCCCACCGCGTCGGGCTCGTCCACGATCCGGCGGGCGATGTACTCGAGGACTGCCCGGGCCGTCCCCCCTGGGGCACGGTTGTAAGGGTCGCTCACTTGGCTCCGGCGGCCTTGGCAGCTCCCGCCGCTGCCCCGGCGGTACCGCCCGCCAAGGACGAGGCAGGGGTGGCGGCTTCGATCAGGCCCTCGCCGGCCAGGATCCGCCGCACCCGGTCGGTGGGCTGGGCGCCTTCGCTGAGCCAGTGGGTGACGCGCTCCGCCTTCAGCACGACCTTGTTGTTCGTTTGCCGGGGGGCGTAGCTGCCGACGACCTCGATGAAACGGCCGTCCCGGGGTGAGCGGCTGTCCGCCGCCACGACCCGGTAGGTCGGCTGCTTGGTCTTACCCATCCGCATGAGGCGGAGCTTGACTGCCATCTGGTCTGCCTTTGTTCTGGATCGTGGACGAGGTCAGTCTAGGCACCATGGGCCGACGCCTGCGGCCGCCGGCTGCGGCCAGGAAGCTCACCGGCGCTTCTTGCGCTTGCCGGCCCCCTTTTTCCCGCCCCCTTTGGCGCCGCCGCTCCTTCCGCCTCCGTTCCTACCACCGCCGCTACCGCCGCTACCGCCGCCCGCCCTACCACCGAGCCGGCCCACCGCAGCCAGGCCGGGTACCTGACGCATGTAGCTCTGCACCTGCTTGAACCGCTCGAGCAGCTCGTTCACTTCCCGGGCCGTAGTCCCCGACCCCGCGGCGATGCGGGCGCGGCGGCTGCCGTTGATGATCGCCGGGACCGCCCTTTCCTCAGGCGTCATCGAACGGATGATGGCTTCCACCGGCTTCAGCATCGAATCGTCGAGTTGGGCGTTCCTCACTTCCTTGGGGACCATGGGGAGCATTCCGATGATCCCCGACAACGGCCCCATTTTCTTCACCGACTGGAGCTGTTCCAAGAAGTCGTCGAGGCCGAAGCGGCCCTGGGCCATCTTGGCTGCTGCCTTTTCGGCATCCTGGCGCTCTATGGCCTGCTCGGCCCGGTCGATGAGCGTGAGCACGTCGCCCATCCCCAAGATCCGCCCCGCCATGCGGTCAGGGTGGAAGAGCTCGAAGTCCTCCAGCTTTTCCCCCGTGGAGGCAAAGGCGATCGGTTTGCCCACCACCTCCTTCACCGAGAGCGCGGCGCCGCCGCGCGCGTCGCCGTCGACCTTGTTCAGGATGACCGCGTCGAGTTGCAGGACCTCGTGGAAGGCCTGGGCCGTTGTCACCGCATCCTGGCCCGTCATGGCATCGACGACGAGGAAGGTGTAGTGGGGCTGGACCGTCTGGGAGATCTGGCGTACCTGGTCCATCATCTCCGCATCGACGTGCAGGCGCCCGGCGGTGTCGACTATGAGGACGTCCCTCCCTACCCTGGCCGCCTCGTCGAGGCCCTTCTTCGCTACCGTGACGGGATCAGAGGGCTCGGAAAATACCGGCACTCGGATCTGTTCGCCAAGCACCCTGAGCTGCTCCACCGCCGCCGGGCGTTGTAGGTCGGCCCCCACCAGGAGCGGGTTGCGGCCCTGTTGCCTGAACCAGCGGGCCAACTTGGCGGCGTCGGTCGTCTTCCCTGCACCCTGGAGCCCGGCGAGGAGCACGACCGTCGGGGGCCTAGAGGCATAGGTAATCTTGAGCGCCGTCCCCCCCAGGACCCGCACCAGCTCCTCGTGCACCGCCTTGACCACCTGCTGGCCAGGGCTCAAGCTCCGGGAGAGGTCGGTGCCGACGAGCTCGTCGCGCAGCCGGGCAACCACGTCTCTCACCACGAGGAGGCTGACGTCGGCCTGGAGCAGGGCCATACGGATCTCCCGCAGGGCTTCGTCGACATCCTCCGGTCCCAGCCGCCCCCGCCCCCGCAAGCGCGTGAAAATGGCGTCGAAGCGGTCTGAAAGGCTCTCGAACATCGCCTGGTCATGCTACCGCTCGGCTCCCAGCCGGGCCTGCGGCGTCACCGCAACGCTTGCAGACGGATGGGGAGCCATCTATTTTCGTGTTATCTCGTGGCATACGGTCTTTGACGAACAGTACGGCGTCGCCGCGTACGACCAAGTCGTGGGCTCCGGGCTGAGCCGGCACCGGCTGGCTCAGCTGGTGGCCGAGGGCTCGCTAGTCAGAAAGGGGCGTTTCCTCGTCGTGGACTGCCGATGGCTGCCGGCGGCGCCTGACGCGCTCTGGCGCCGCGAGATCCACATGGCGATCTGCTCGTGCTCTCCTCGCCGGCGCCAAGAGATAGTGGTGTTCAGGCGCTCGGCCGGCGCCCTGTGGGGCATGGACGGGTTCGGCCCTGGCCCGGTCGAGTTGGCCACTGACCGCGGTAGCGCCGGGCACGATGGCGCGGGCTATGGTCGCGCCGGGCACGGTAGCGCCGGGCACGATGGCGAGGGCTATGGTCGCGCCGGGCACGGTCGCGCCGGGCACGGTAGCGCCGGCGGTCCCGTGGTCCACCGGGTAAGGCCGCTGCTCCCCCGTGATCGCGACCGGGTCGGGGGCCTGCCTATCACCTCGGTCACGCGCTCCCTCCTGGACTTGGGCCAGGTGTCCAGTACCGACACCATCGAACGGGCCGTCGAGTGGGCGCTGCGCACTGGCCATACCTCCATCGAAGCGATGAAGGCCGCAGTGAGCGCCGCCGACCATCTGAACCTGCGGGGGTCCCGGGCCCTGCGCCAGGCCCTCTCTCGC
Organism: Acidimicrobiales bacterium; assembly: GCA_050744045.1. Classification (GTDB taxonomy): domain Bacteria; phylum Actinomycetota; class Acidimicrobiia; order Acidimicrobiales; family Palsa-688; genus JBOGGK01. Next base: position 6,381 of record JBOGGK010000063.1, read on the forward strand.
CGTCCAGAAGGTGAACCGCCTACAGAGAGCGACGCCGAGACGCTTTTCCTCCAGCTCGTCAGGCGGACGGGCCTGCCCGAACCGCGGAGGCAATTCCCGGTGCCGACCGCCGAAGGGACGTTTAGGGTCGATTTCGCCTGGCCCGACCGCGGCCTCGCCGTCGAGGTGGACGGGGCCGGCGTTCATGCCTCTCGCGCCGCATTACAGCGGGACTTGCGCCGGCAGAACGGCATCGTCCTGTCTCTCGCGGCGGCCGGCGTCCGACTGTTGCGCTTCACTTGGGACGACGTTTCGAGCGTACGCTACTCCCGCCAGGTGGCGGTACACCTGCGGGAGGCGTGGACGATCGGACACCTGCGGGAGGCGTGGACGATCGGCCTCGACCACCGGCCGCGTTGACGGCCGCCGGTACTGGCAACCGCCGGGCGGCGCGCCGGGCACCCTTTCTCCACCAGGCGCGCCGGCGGGTGCACGAGACCGACAAATGCGATTTAGGAAAGGCTGCATTCGCAGATTTCAAGGCCAGAAACGTGCACGAAAGCTACAGATGTGCTCCTTTTAGATTCGCATCTGCAGGTTTCGTGCACACGGGTCTCCGCCCCGGCCCCGCCGGCCACCCGGCCCGGGCCACTCCGCGCCCAGCAGAGCCTACTGGCACCGGGTTGCCCGGAAAGCCCACCGGTGGCCTAACCTGCCCGCATGGCCCCCACCGCCCTCAGCGTCGACCAACTGCGCGCCCGGGTGGGCAGCCCGCTCGGGTTCAGCGAGTGGCACCAGGTGACCCAGGAAGAGATCGACCTCTTCGCCAAGGCCACGGGCGATTACCAGTGGATCCACACCGACCGCGAACGCGCCAGGCAAGGCCCGTTCGGGACGACCATTGCCCACGGTTACCTGACCTTGTCCCTGGCCTCGGCGCTGTTGGCGGAGGTACTCGCCATCGAGGGGCCGAGGTTCATCGTCAACTACGGCCTGAACCGGGTCCGTTTCCCGGCCCCGGTGCCCGTGGGTTCGAGGCTCCGCGTGGGCGCCGTGCTCGAGTCCTTGGAGGCAGTCGCCGGCGGTGGCCACCAGGCCACCCTCAACTGCACCTTCGAGCTCGAGGGTTCAGCCAAGCCCGCCTGCGTCGCCGATGTCGTGTTCCGCTATTACGGCTAGGGCCAAGCTCGCTGGGGCCGGCGCCCCCCGGCAAGGGCCCAGGGACGGGCGCCGCACCCTCCGGGGGCTCCCCCAAGGGCCGGAAAAGGTGCGCGCCGTGCGCCAGATGTTCGACACCATCGCCGGCCGTTACGAGACCCTGAACCGCATCACGGCCCTGGGCATGGACGCCGGCTGGCGCCGCCGCTGCGTACGTGCCCTCGGCCTCCCCGCCGGCTCGTTGGTCCTCGACGTCGCCTGCGGCACCGGCGACCTCTGTCGCCAGTTGGCGCGATGCGGGATTGCCCCCGTCGGGGTGGATCTCTCGCCCGGCATGCTGGGCCATGCCCGCACGACCGCGCCCTTGCTGTTGGCGGACGCGCTCGTGGCACCCCTGCGCCCCGCCTCGTTCGACGGCGCCGTCAGCGGCTTCGCCCTGCGCAACGTGGTGGACCTCGGCGCGCTGTTCGCGGAACTGGCTCGCCTCGTACGCCCCGGCGGGCGCATCTCCCTGCTCGACCTGGCCGAGCCCGAAGACCCCCTGCTCCGCTTCGGTCACCGCTTATGGTGCGACTATGCCGTCCCGCTGGTTGGCTCGGTGCTGTCCGACGCCGAGGCCTACCGCTACCTCCCCCGCAGCCTCGCCTACCTCCCCCCGGCCGGCAAGGTTGCCGGTCTCTTGGAAAGCGCGGGTTTCGCGGCGGTCGAGCACGAGCTGTTGTCCTGGGGCGCCAGCCAGCTCTACGTTGCCACCCGGGCCAGGGAAGTAACGCCTTGACCGTGGTCTCCCACCAGCACGGCCGCCAAGGCGGCGAGCCCGACGCTCCCCGCCAGCCCCCGGACGAGGCGGCCCCGGACGAGGCAGCCCCGGAGGAGGCAGGGCCGGACGACGCGGCCTCAGGCGAGGCGGCCCCAGGCGCACCCAACCTGGAACAGGTCCTGGCCGCCGCCCGCGAGCTCGGGACGTTCACCGTCGACCTGGACGAAGCGGACCTCCCGGACCTGTTGCGGGCGGGAGGCGGGAAGGGACGCTGCCTGTGGGCCAGGGGCGAGCTCCGCCTCTTGGGTGTCGGCGAGGCCCTGCGGGTACCGCTCCCGCCCGGGTGGGCGCAACCGGCGCATACCCGCTTCGTGAGCGAGGTCCTGAGCGCCATAGCCGCAACCGACGGCCACGGCCGGAGCCCAAACCCCGACGGCGGCGCCAGCCATGGGGCACTGGCCGGCACCGACGGTGCACCTCTCGGTGCCAGCGGCACACCTCGCGGTGACGGCCCGCCGGCAGTGCGCGGCGGCCCGGTCGCCATTGGCGCTCTCCCCTACGACCCCGCTCTCGCCGGCCACCTGAGCATTCCCCGCTTGCTCATCGGCCACCGGTCCGAGCGGCCCGGGCACGGGGACCGCCCCGGGCCCAGCTCACCCGGCGAGGCCTGGGCCACGATCGTGGCGCCCCCGGCCGGTCCCTGGTGGTCAGGCCGAGGGCGTGAGCTCGTCGAGGAGCAACTGCTCGGCCTACGGGAGGAAAACCACTCGGAGCGCCTGCCCGACGCTTTCGAGCTCGTCGCCAAGATGCCCCACGACCAATGGGAACGGCTGGTGGAGAAGGCGGTTTCCGAAATGCGCCGGGGCGGCCTCGACAAAGTCGTGCTCGCCCGCCGGGTGGACGTCGTCGCCAACCGTCCTTTCGCCGTCCACGAGGCGTTGGCCCGCCTGGCTGCGCTCTACCCGTCGTGCACGGTGTTCCACGTCGAGGGTTTCATAGGTGCCAGCCCCGAGACTCTGGTGCGCCGTGAAGGCCGCGACATTATGAGCAACCCGCTGGCAGGCACGGTGGCGAGGAGCGGCGACGACGCCACCGACGCCCGGTTGCTCGCTGAACTGATGGCTTCGGCCAAGGACCGGAGGGAGCACCAGTTGGTCGTCGACGCGATCGCAGCCCAGCTCCGCCCTGTGTGCGCCTCTCTCGACATCCCCGCGGCACCCTCTGTCCTCCCCCTGCGCAACGTCTCTCACCTGGGCACTACCTTGACCGGGGCCCTGAGGGCAGGTGTGCCGGCAGGGCCCACGGCCCTCGATCTGGCCGCCCTCTTGCAGCCGACGCCCGCCGTCGGCGGTCACCCGTCGGGACGGGCCCTGCGCTGGCAGCGTGACAACGAGGGCTTCGAACGCGGCGTGTACGCCGGCCCTGTCGGTTGGATGGACAGCCACGGCAACGGGGAATGGGCTCTCGGGCTCCGTTGCGCCCACGTGTCCGGGGCCCATGCCAGCTTGTACGCGGGCAACGGCATCGTCGTCGGCTCCGACCCCGGCGCCGAGCTTGCCGAAACACAGCTCAAGCTGCAGGCGCTCCTGGCGGCCCTGGTCCGCCCCTGACCGGCCTGGTCCGCCCCTGACCGGCTTGGTCCGCCCCTGACCGGCCCTGGTCCGCCCCTGAGCGGAATCCTCGGGTCAGAGTTGGGCGCCGAGGCCGCTGACGGCGGCATCGACCGCCTGGTGGAGGCGGCGGTGAACGCTGACGTTCTCCGCCCGGGCAGCCGGTGCGACCAGCACCCTCACTCCCCTGCCTGCCCTCTCGTCCCCCTCCGGCCCCGCCAGCGCGCGGGCCAGCTCTTGCAAATCATCAGCCCTCTTCGCCGGCACGCCGTAGCCGCGCGCCAGCGCGCACAGGTCGAGCCCATGAGGAGTGCCCCAGAGGCGCTCGAACCGCTCCCTGGGCTGGCTCGTGGCCTGGGGCAGGAAGTTGAATATGCCTCCGCCGTCGTTGTCCACCACCACCACGTCGAGGTCGACGTCCCGCCCCGGCGCCCCGAGCAGGGCGCCGGCGTCGTGGAGGAGGGCCAGGTCTCCCAGCAGCGCTATGACGGGCCGAGCGCCGCCGGCCTCGCCACCGGCAGGGCGGCTGGCCGCGGCGACACCGAGAGCCGTCGAAAGGACGCCGTCGATACCGTTGGCACCCCGGTTGGCGATGACGCGCAGAGCGTCTCTCGGCCTCGCCCAGCACTCGAGGTCCCGCACCGGCATCGACGAGGAGACCACCACGGTGGCTCCCGGAGGCGCGGAGGCGGCCAGCGCCCGGGCGATCGCGGGCTCTGTCATCGCTGCCTCGGCCACCAGCGCCTGCTCGATCGCCTCTTGAGCCAGCTCCTCGGCCCGTGCCCATTGGGCCGCCCACCCCCCGCTCGGAGCCACGGCTACGGCCTTGGCCACGGCTCGGCAGACTGGTTCAGGGCTGGCCAGCACGACCTCGCCCGGCGCTCGGTCCGGCGCTGCCCACACGCCCCACCGGTCGACCAGGACCTGGGGGCAAGAGAGTTCTCCCAGCCAAGCGTTGAGCACCTTGGAAACCCAGGGGGCCCCGAGGCGGACCACCACGTCGGGCTGCCACCGGCCCGCCAAACCGGTGCGCAACAGGGCGTCAGCGGTCGAGACGGCCCCCGGCCGCCGGCACCCACTGGTCGGGTCGGCCAGGACCGGCCAGCCCGTGGCCCGGGAAAGCTCCCATACCGCGTGCGGGTCGCCGGCGCCGCAGCCAGCGACGATAAGGCCCCGTTCGCCCCCGCCGGCGAGAAGTTCGACAACATCGGCGGGGGCGGGGACTTCCTCGGGCGGCGCCACCCGGTGCCATGGGGCGCCTCCCTCCCGTCCCCGGTGCCATGGTGCGCCTCCCTCCCGTCCCCGGTGCCATGGTTCGCCTCCCTCCTGTCCCCGGCGCCCCAGCTCCAGGCCCGACGGCTCGGCCGGTGCGAGCAGTGCACCCGCCGACCCGACGAGTGGTTCGCGGAACGCCAGGTCCAGGTGTACGGGGCCGGGCCGGCGTGCCCCGCCCCGGGCCTCGGCCACCGACCGTGAGGCGACCGACCGCCAAGAACCGGCCGCGGCCAGCTCCGGCACGCCCAGCACAACCTCCCAGCGCACGGCGGGGCCGAAGAGCCCGGCCTGGCGGACCGTCTGGGGCGCACCGCAGTCTTGGAGCTCTGCCGGCCGGTCGGCGGTGACTGCCAGCATCGGCGCCCCAGCGTAGGAAGCCTCGATCACCGCCGGGTGCAGTTCGGCGGCGGCGGTCCCGCTGGTGGTGATGACGGGCGCCGGGAGGCCCGAGGCCCGGCCCAGCCCGAGGGCAAAAAATCCGGCCGAACGCTCGTCGAGCAGTACGTGGAGCCGGAGCACACCCTTCTCCGCCGCCGCGGCGAGCGCCACCAGGAGCGGCGTCGAGCGAGAACCCGGGCACACCACCGCGTCGGTCACCCCGGCCCGGGCCCACTCGTCGACGAAGATATCGGCGAACGCGGCCTGGACGTCCGCGCCGGCAGGCAAGATCATCGGGTGGCAGCGTACTCGCGGCTGGCCAGGCGCCTGGCCGGGCAGCCGGGGCAAGCCGGGCGTCCGGCCTTGGTGCTCCTGCACGGCTTCACGCAGACCTCCCGGTCATGGGCGCCGCTCGTGGAGCGCCTGGGCCAGCGTCACTCCCTCGTGCTCCCCGATGCCCCTGGCCACGGCGGCTCCGCCTCGGTGAGAGCTGACCTGTGGGCCACCGCTGACCTGCTCGCGGGCACGCTGGCCGAGCTCGTGGCGGGGCCAGCGGGCTGGGTCGGCTACTCCATGGGGGGGCGCATGGCACTGCACGTGGCCCTGGCTCACCCGGACAAGGTCGGCCGCCTCGTCCTCATAAGTACAACCGCCGGGATGGAAGGACCAGCGGACCGGAAGGCCCGCCGGGCCAGCGACGAAGCTCTCGCCTTGCGCATCGAGGAAGGAGGCCGGGAAGGATTGGGGGAATTCTTGGGGGAATGGCTGGCCCAGCCTTTGTTCGCCACCCTGCCCGCCTCCGCGGCCGGCCTGGAGGCCCGGATGGCCAACACCCCTGCCGGTCTGGCATCGAGCCTGCGCCTCGCCGGTACCGGCGCTCAGGTCCCTCTCTGGGAGCGCCTCGGTGAGCTCGGCGAGCGCGCTCTGCCCGTCTTGGTGGTAGCTGGGGCGCTGGACACCAAGTACTGCGAGCATGCCCGCCGGATGGCCAGCGCCATCGGCCCCGGCGCTCAGCTCCTGATCGTCGAGGGGGCCGGCCATGCCTGCCACCTGGAAAAGCCCGCCCAGGTAGCCGCCGCCATCGCCGACTTCTGCGCTTGGCCGGGCCCAGGCAAGGCCTAGGCACCGGCCCGCACCGCGACCCCCCGGCACCGGCTTACAGGGCGAGCCCGACCGCCATTAGCAGCCCGAAGGCAAGTTGCAGCCGCCCGGTCGCCCCGAGCACCGGCACGAGCGCCGGGCCCTCGACGCCACTCGTGACCCGGCGCACCGGGACGACCGCGACGGCTAGCGCGGCCAGGGCGAGCAGGGCCCAAAGGCGGACCACCGCCACCGGTGCAACCAGGGCGAACGCGCCCCCTATGCACGACCCGTACAAAGCCCGCGCCCCACCTGGGCCCAATCGCACCGCCAAGGTACGCTTCCCGGCGGCCGCGTCACCGGGTATGTCACGCAGGTTGTTGACCACGAGCAGTGCGACCGCCAGCAGGCCCACTGGGAGGGCCGCCAGCACTTCGAGCCCTGTGAGCCTCTCGGTTTGCACGTAGGCGGCGCCCACGGTGGCCACGAGCCCGAAGAACGTGAACACCGACAGTTCCCCGAGGCCCAGGTACCCGTAGGGACGCGGGCCGCCGGTGTACAGCCAGGCGGCCGCCACGCAGCCCAAGCCCACCCCCACCAACCACCAGCCGGCGACGGCCGCCAAGGCCAACCCGCATGCGCCGGCCACCCCG
>JBOGGK010000064.1:0-8393 GCA_050744045.1 Acidimicrobiales bacterium
CGATCTGGGTGCCCCCGGGCGCCGCTTTCCCTGCGGGCGGGGGCGAGGTCGAGGTGGTGGCGGGCAACGACGTGGACGTGGGTGCAGGCGCCGGCGGGGAGGACGTCGTCGGTGCCGAGGTCGTGGTCGAGGGGCCCGTGGTCGATGTCGAAGAGGTCGCAGCAGAGGTGGAAGTGGCTGCGACCGTCGTCGTGGTAACGGCACCCGCCGGCGCCGACCCCGCCACGGTGAAGAGGGCGCCGACCGAGCCCGCCCCGCTGGCCGTCGGGGCCAGGACGCCCGAGGCGGTGACGCCCGAGGCGGTGAGGAAGCTGCCGCTCGGCACGGTGTAGCTCACCCCCGGCGTCGTGCCCGCGCCGGCGCCGCCCCAGGCCATGGCCGCCCCGAAGTAGAGCGCCGGCCCACCGGGGGCGGCGAGGGCGGGGAAGGGCCGGGCCGAGCTGCCGGCCGCCGCCAGCGACCATTGGCTGTAGCCAGCCCCGGCCGAGAACTCCTGGTTGGCCACGTCGGCGTTGTGCACCGGGCCGTCCCAGCTGACCGTGAGCGTCGCGGTACCAGCCGTGGCCACGGTGCCGTACCAGATCTGCAGCACCTGGCCGTCGGCCCCGTCGAAGAAGGGGGAGCCGGCGCTCGACCAGTCGTCCACCCCGCCGCCGGTCACCGAGCTGACCGCGTGGGGCCACGAGTCGTTGATAATCGCCACCACCTCGAGGTCGCCCGCCTCTTGCCCGCTCACGTCCGCGCTGTACGAACTGGAGCCCAGGTAGCCGGTACGGGCCGACACTGGCCCGGCGGCCACGATCTGGGTGCCCCCGGGCGCGGTCGTGGCTGAGGCAACCATGACAGTACCGGCGTACGTGCCCAGCGCCAGGACGGCGGCACCGGCGGCGACAAAGCGCTTCTGGCTGGACGATAGGGTTTTTCCGGAGCGCCCGCCGGCCCGCGCCCGGCCCCGCCGCCCCGTGGACGCGACGAACTTCATTCTTTCCCCTCGGCCCCTCCAAGGGCCCCTCTTGAGCCGGCGCCGGGGGTGCTTCGGGCGTTGCGCGGTTGAGAAAATCGCGCAAAGGGAGCAATTTGTGCCGCTGTTGACGGTTATGTCTGGTGGGATCTTCTCCCCCAGATCGGCCGCTCCGGGCTATGTATGAGGCCGTTCCCGCTAAACGAGCCGAGCGCCCTCTTTCCACACGCCCCAGATCCGTGCGCCGAGCTTGTCCAAGTCGGAGGGGTCGCCTTCGAGGGCCGTGAGATCGGCGAGCTTGCCCGGCGAGATCGTCCCCAGCCGGTCTTCTGAGCCACAGAGGGCAGCGGCACTGGACGTGGTGGCCACCCAGGCCTGGGACGCAGTCATGGGACTGTTCGCAACCATCAAAGAAAGTTCTTCGAGGTTGCGCCCATGGGGGCCGACCCCGCTGTCCGTGCCCATGGCGACCTTCACCCCTGCCTCGACCGCCCGCCGGAACGACTCGGTGTGCTCGCCGATGACCTGGTGCGCTTTGCGCACTGATGCCTCCTCGATGCGCGCTCCTGACTCGGCGGCCGCGATCACCGCCCGGGGTGCCGAAAGGGTGGGGACGAGCCAGGTGCCCCGGTCGAGCATCATCGAGATCGCCTCGTCGTCCAGGTAGATCCCGTGCTCGATCGAACGGATGCCGTTGCGGACGGCAGCCTTTATCCCCTCGGTCGCCTGGGCGTGGGCCATGACGTAGCGACCGGCGGCGGTGGCTTCGGCGACGAGGACGGAAAGTTCGTCGTCGCGAAAGTGGCCGTGGCGAGGGTCGTCCCTGGGCGATAGGACCCCGCCCGAGGTGGCGACCTTTATCACGTCGGCGCCTTCTCTGACCAGCTCCCTTACCCGGCGGCGCATCTCGTCGGGGCCGTCGACCAGGCGCGGCGGGTTGCCGGGGATCGGGCCCCGCCACCGGAAGCAGCCGCCTGAGGGCAGCATGTCGTCGCCGTGCCCGCCCGTCTGGCTCAGCATGGTTATCGAGATCTGCATGCGGGGGCCACGGGCCAGGCCCCGATCTACGGCTGTCTTCACGCCGAGGTCCGAGCCGCCCGCTTCGCGCACCGAGGTGATGCCGGTGCGCAACGTCGCCTCCATGTTGGCCACCGCCTCGAAGTAGCGGAGCGAGAAAGGTCGCACCAGCCCGTGCAGCGTGTCCAGGTCCCCGCTCGAGGTGAAGTGCACATGACAGTCGAAGAGCCCAGGCAGCAACGTCCTGCCCCCGAGGTCGACCTCCTCGTCACCGTCGAGGCCCACGCCCACCTCGACGATCTCCCCGTTCTCCACGACGACGTCCGCCGGCCCGGGCGGAGCACCAGTACCGTCTAAGACGGAGCCGCCGTGGAACAACATCCGGGTCATCGCTGCCTCCTGGGATAGCGCTCTGGGATAGCGCTGTGAAGCGTTTGTAAGTAAGCTTACGCGCCTGCGAGGGAGCCGGATCGGGAGGAAGCCAATGATGTCCGAAGCTGCCAGGGATCGCCGGTTGTTGCGGTCCCCGTCGATATTGCTGGCCGCGGCGCTGGCAACCGGTACGGGCCTCTCCATGGGGCTGTCCATAGTGCCGGAGACGGTCGCCGCCGCTTCTCCGACATCACTTTGCGGCGCCTATGCGAGCGCCGAGTTCGGCCCCAACGTGTGCGTGTTCACGCCTCCGAGCGGAGCGGGCGCTGCGTCGGAGCTGGCCGCCATCCAAACGGTCGTCAACAACATCGCCACCCAGCAAGTGCCCCTGTCAGCTCAGTTCAACGACAGCGGCTATGCCTTGCTCTTCGAGCCTGGGACGTATGGTTCGGCCACCACCCCGCTGGTATTCGAGGTGGGCTACTACACCCAGGTGGCCGGGTTGGGAGCCGTACCTCAGGACACCACCATCAACGGCCAGATCGAAGTCTTCCCGAACGCCCTGGACTGCGCCAGTGCGACGAACTGCTGGGCCAACTCGACCGTCAACTTCTGGCGCTCGATGTCCAACCTGACGCTCAACGTGATGGACTCGGCCAACAACTACGTGCCGCAGCCGATCACCCAGCAGCCGCCCATCGGGGACAGCGCTGACTGCTACGGCGGGCCCACGGACATGTGGTCGGTGTCGCAAGCTACGCCGGTCCGCAGCGTCATCATCAACGGCACTCTCAACTTCCAGGCCTACTGCTCCCAGACAAACTACGGCAGCAACGACTTCGGGAGCGGTAGCTACGTTGCGAACACCGAGATCAATGGGCAGCTCGACTGGTCGGGCAACCAGCAGGGCATAGCTCGTAACAGCGACTTCGAGAGCGCCGCCGGCTACGTGTGGAATTATGTCTACTCCGGCGACGCGTGCCCTCCGGGCTACACGCCCAGCACGACTAAGGGTGCTCCCGGGCCCGCCGCGTGCGCCCCCACGGTGGACGCCTTCGACGGGACCAGTGCCATCACGAACGGGACCGACGGGATCTACGGCGTCGACCAGGTCACGGAACTGCCCCAGAGCCCCGTGACCGAAGAAGAGCCGTTCCTCTATACGAGCTCGACCGGCTCGACCAGCTCGACCAGCTCGGCCAGCTCGGCCAGCTCGACCGCCTCTGATTGGAACGCCTTCGTGCCGGCTGTCCAGCACAACTCTGTGGGCCCCAACTTCCTGAGCGGCACCGAGGCCGGGACCACCGTCGCGTTGTCGAGCTTCTTCGTCGCCAACCCCGGCACGCCCGAGATCCAGATCCAATCCGCTCTGGACCATGGAGATAACCTCATCCTGACCCCAGGCGTCTACGACCTCAACGCTCCCCTCCGGGTCAGCCATCCGGGCTCGGTCGTCATGGGCCTCGGCTTCCCGGTGCTCGTACCTCAACGGGGCAATGCGTCCATGGTCGTGACCCCTAACAACGGGGTGAAGCTGTCCGCGATGATCTTCGACGCCGGACCGGTCAACTCGCCGGTCCTGGTTTCGGTGGGCACCCCGTCCCCGGGGCACTCCGGCCTCCATGGCCCAAAAGCGAACAGCGCCAATGACCCCGACCTCATCCAAGACATCTACTTCCGGATCGGGGGGGCCGAGAGCACGGCCGTGTCGGCCACCGTCAGCTTGCTCGACAATGCCGATAACTCCATCATCGACGACGTCTGGGCCTGGCGCGCCGACCACGGCAGCAACACCTCCGTGACCGGTCCCGAAGGGGAGCAGGGGGCGGGTTGGACCTACAACCAGGGCGACACCGGCCTTGTCGTGACCGGCGACAACGTCACCGCCTATGGCCTCGCCGTCGAGCACTACCAGAAAAACGAAGTCATCTGGAGCGGCGACAACGGCACCGAGATCTTCTTCCAGAACGAATTGCCGTACGACCCGCCGAGCCAGACGGCCTGGGACGCGTCGCCGGTCCAACCCGGCTACCCGTCGTTCCTGGTGACGAACGACGTCAACAGCTTCCACAGCTACGGCATGGGTAGCTACGTCGTGTTCATCGACACCCCGGCAACGCTGTGGGACGCCATGGCCTACGAGGCGCCCAACGAGCCCGGTGTCGTCTTTACCGACGCCATGGACCTGTTCATCTCCAGTACCTGCTCGGTGAACGGCAACTGCCACACCCCGAGCCAGTCCGGAGGCCTGGATTCGGTGATCGATGGTGTCGGTGGGCCTGCTACCTTCGCCAACGTCACCAGCCCGGTCGACGTGCTGTCCTACTCGGAGGGCAACGCCGTCCTGCCCAACCCCTAGCGCCCCGGCCCGAAGCCGCTCGCCAGGGGACGGCGCTGGAGCGGTCGCCAGGCGCTGCTGCTAGAACATTGTAACGGTGAGCTCCATACCGCTCAGCTCTTCTCTTCCGAGGGCCAGGGGGCGCGCCAGCGGCGATCGACGAATGGGACAGGACGGGGGCTGAGCAGCACGGCAGGCAAGGACGAGCGCCCCACGGCGCAGGGCCAACCGGCGGAGCCCGACCTGTTCGAGCTGGCCCCCGCCCCCCTCCTGGTGAGCGACGCCTCGGGGGTCGTGCAGCGGGGCAACTTGGCTGCTCGCTCCCTGCTGAACGTGGAGGCCAGCGGGCTCGCCAACGTGCCGGTCGCCACCTTCTTCCCGCCCGGCGAGCACCGGCGGCTGCGGGGCTTCATGGCCCGGTTGGGCGACCAGCGCCTGCACCGGGCGCGCCTCGAGCTCGTCCCGAAAGCCCGTTCTGCCTTGCTCGTCGACGTTAGCGCCCGATTGGTCCCCGAGCCCAGATCCTCCCCGTCGTTGCGTTGGGCCATCACCCAGGCCCGGCCCGGCGCCGGCTCGAAGCCTGGCGACGACCGCCCCGCCGAGCTCGAGCTGCGCCTTCTCCGCCATACCCAGCAGCTCGACGTGGCACTCAGGAGACTGGAGCTCCTGGCGGCCGCCGGTCGGGTCATGCTCGACGTCACCGATGCCACCGACCTGTTAGGGGCCGTCTGCGACCTGCTGGTCGGCAAGTACGCCGACTTCTGCTGGGCAGACACGCTGACCAGGCACGGCAGCGCCGGCCTTCGCGTCGTCAGGGGCGACCGGCTGAGCCTGGAACGCCTCTCCCGTCCCGGTGCGGCACGCGCTCTCGACGAGCTCGCCGCCGCCGTGGTCTCCAAGCTGCGCCCGGTGGTGACGATGGACGACACCTCCTGGGTGCACGACGCGCCGGCACGTCTGCTACGGGTGCAAACGCTGATCTCGGTCCCGGTCATCTCCCCGAGGGGCGTCGTCGGGGCTCTAAGCGTGGCTTCGCGCCAGCACCAGGAGCGCTATGGCGAGGGGGACATCACCTTCATGCAGGACATGGCCGGCCGGCTCGGCCTCGCTTTGGAGGACATCAGGCTCCTCGAGGAGCAGACCTCCATCGCCAGCACGCTCCAGGCCAGCCTCCTCCCCGGCCAGTTGCCCTACGTCCCCGGCCTCGACCTGGCCGCCTGCTATCGGGCGGCCGTAAGCCCTGTCGGGGGCGACTTCTACGACGTGGTCACCACACCGGAGGGCCACATGGTGCTGATCGGCGACGTCTCGGGCAAGGGGACCGAGGCCGCCACGGTCACCGCCCACGCCCGCCACACCATGACCGCGCTGGCGTCCATCGGCACCCCTCCCGAACAGGTTCTCTCCTTCCTCAACAACTCCCTTCGCGAGGGCCCGGTACCCGAGCGTTTCGTGACCGCGGCCATGGCCAGCTTCGTGCCCCGCCGCCCGGTGGCGCCAGGCCAGCTGGTTTCGGTGGTCACCGGCGGCCACCCGCCCGCCCTCGTGCTGCGCGCTGGCGGCTCGGTCGAGGAAATAGGCGGGGGCGGGACCTTGATCGGCTTGCTCGACGAAGCAGTGCCGGCGGTGACGGCAACCGAGCTCTTCCCCGGCGACACCTTGCTCCTCTATACCGACGGAGTGACCGAAGCCCGTGGCCGAGGGGGCTTTTTCGGTGAGGGCCGCCTTGCCGGGGCGGTGAGGTCGTGCGTCGGCGAGGGCCCCGGCGACCTGCTCGCCACGGTCGAGCAGGCGGTGCTCGACCACAGCGGCGGCAATTTGCGCGACGACTTCACGATGGTGGCGGTACGCGTCCTCGACCACTGCCCGCCGGAGGGCCCCTGAGCGTCACCTCCCCAGAGCCGCCGGGCGTCATTTCCCGAGAGCCGCGCTGAGCGGGCTCAGCCCGGGTGGCCGGGGTCGGTGCGGTCGCGGATCTTCCCCACGACCGAGGCGGCGGCCTGCCCGAGGCGCTCTGGGATTATGTGGCCCGGGCTGGCCTGGAAGCTGGACTCGTCGAGCGCGAGCCATCCCCGGTGAAGGCCACCACCTGGCGGCCCGGGTAGGCGGTGGCGGCGCCGATGGCATAGGGCAGCGCGGCTGCCATCGAGCAGTTGGTCCTCGAGAAACTGAACATCTGGCCCTTGCGGATCCTTATCTGGCGCGCCTCCCATACCGTGACGGTCCCGGAGTCCCCGCACACGATGGCGCTCGAAGCGAGCGCCTCGCTGAGCGCCCAGGCCGGGACCTGGGGGCGCATAGGCAGGTCGGGACGGGTGGAACGTTGCTCCATGAGCGCCCACCACTCCTGCATCCCCTGCTGCGCCTGCTGGAGGAAGGAGCGGTCCTCGTTGCGCGCCAGCTTCGGCTCGAGCGCGGCCAAGGTGGCGCGGGCGTCGCCCACCAGCGGCACGTCCACCGGGTAGCGCAGGGCGATCCGCTCGGGCTTGTCGTCGATCTGCACGCACACCGCCTGGCCCGGCGCCGGGTAGAACTCGATGTAAGGCAACGTGGACCCAACGATCAAAAGGGCGTCGCAACCCTCCAGCGCCTCCTCGCTCGGCCGGGTGCCGACCAGGGCGATGCCGCCCGTCGTGTAGGGGGAGTCGTCGGGGATGCAGGGAATCGAGGTTGTAACCCGAGACCCGGCGGGGGATCTTCGGGAACTGCTGGCGCACGGCGTCGCCGTAGGTGTCCCGGATGTGCCTCAAGCCGGCGTATATCTCGCCCGTCGGCCGCCGGCGGCGATTATGCGGGCCAGCTCGTCCTCGCTCGTCGCGCCTACCCGGATGCGGAGGCCGTCGTAGGTGACGACCTCCAGTTCGTCGATGTTGTCGACGGTCTTGCCCGCCATCAACGAGTGGGTGCCACAGGTGTTGTTGCCCACCATCCCGCCCAGGGTGGCGTGGTCGTGGGTGGCCGGGTCGGCCCCGAAGGTGAGGCCGTGCTCTTCGGCGGCGTCGCGCAGGCTGTCGCAGATCACGCCGGGCTCCACCCGTGCCTGGCGCCGGCCGGGGTCGAGGGCCAAGAGCTTGTGCGCCTGGGGTGGCGGCTCAGGCTTCGAGCTCCCGGGAGGCCTCGCCCGGCAGCCCCGGGCGGTAGCGGGGCCCCGGCGCTCCAGCCGGCCATGGAGAAGGCGGCGGCGATCGGTAGTGCCAGAGCGGCGAACGACCATGCCCTCTCCGCGGCCCCGCCTGCCACCGCGCCCGCCAGGTAGGCCACCCAGAGCGAGCCGAAAAGGCGGGAGAGCGCCAACGCCCGCCGGCGCCGTTGCCGTTGCCCGGTGAAGCAGGCGACCACGAGCGATTGGGCCATGTTGATGAGCACGCCGGTCATGAAGGTCGTCCGGAGGGTGCGGTTGCCGGCCCGCCGCATGGCTACGGTCTGGAGGCCCATCGCCCCGGCCAAGGCGGCGGCGGCGGTGGCGTACGCGGCGGTGTTGGCGGGAGCGATCTTCCCGCCCGTCGCCGCCGCCTGCCCGATCCCGACGGCGGGGCAAAGCATCGCCGCCTCGGCTAGGGCGACCCCAACGGCCGGCGAACGCGCCCGCCGCTGGCGGGCGACCTCGACCAGGGCGCTCCCGATCACGATGCCGGCCACGAAAGGCCGCGATCGAAATGGACCGGCGCCATACTTCGGTCCAGTCGCCCGCCCCCAGGGCGACGC
>JBOGGK010000065.1:0-6318 GCA_050744045.1 Acidimicrobiales bacterium
GTCCACAGCTCGTCGAGGGCGGCGATCGAGGAGCGGGCGATCTCGGAAAGGCTCTCCTCGAGCTCCTCGACGGTGATCCCGACCTTCTTCGCGATCTGCTCGTCGGTGGGCGCGGTGCCGAGCTTCGCCTCGAGCTCGGTCATCGCGCGCTCGATCTCGCGGGCGCGGGAGCGGACGGAGCGCGGCACCCAGTCCATCGCGCGCAACTCGTCGATGATGGCGCCCTTGATGCGGGGGATCGCGTAGGTCTCGAACTTGTTGCCGCGGCCCGGCTCGAACTTGGTGAGGGCGTCGATCAGGCCGAAGATCCCGTAGCTCACGAGGTCGCATTGCTCGATCGTGTGGGGCAGGCCGACAGAGACACGGCCGGCGACGTACTTGACGAGTGGCGAGTAGCGCACGATGAGCTTGTCGCGCAGCGCCCTCGAACCGGTGCGCTTGTACTCCGACCAGAGCTCCTCGGCGGCAAGCGCTACTTCTCCTGTTGTCTCCATCAGGCCCTCGGGTGCGACGTGTCGTATACGGCCAGCAGGCGCTCCTTGCTCACGTGAGTGTAGACCTGGGTGGTCCTCACGCTGGCGTGGCCCAAGAGCTCCTGCACAACTCTTAGGTCGGCGCCACCGTCGAGCATGTGAGTGGCAAAGCTATGGCGGAGCGCGTGGGGGTGGGTGGGCGTCGGCGAGCGCCGGTCCACGATCCGGCGTACGTCCCTGGGGCCGAGGCGGGCCCGTTTGGCGTTGAGAAAGAGCGCCTCTTTCGGCGAGCCCGGGCGGGACAGCACGGCTCGCCCGTGGCGGAGCCAGCGGTCCACGGAGGCCGCCGCGTGCTCCGAGATGGGCACCCGCCTCTGCTTGGAACCCTTGCCCCACACGGTGGCCCAGCCCCCCTGGGTATCGATGTCGGCCAGGTCGAGGCCGCACAGTTCGCTCACCCGCAGCCCGCTGCCGTACAGCAGCTCCAAGACGGCATCGTCACGCAGGTGGACGGCCTCAGGAGCATCGCCGGCACCGGCAGGCGGGTGATCGAGCAGGATTTCTACATCCCCCCGGGAGAGGGGCCGGGGGAGGCGGGCCCCCCCTGCCCGGGCGGACAGGCCAGTGGACGGGTCGGCGGCGACGATGCCCCGGCGGTACAGCCAGTGGAAATAGCGCCGGAGCGCGGCTGCTCGTTGCGCCACCGTCTGGCGGGCGTAGCGCCTGGTGGCGAGGTAGGCCAGGTACCGGCGCAGCACGACCCGGGTCACGGTGCCCGGCCCGGTGGTGCCGGCACGCTGCACCCAGGTGAGGAACGAGCAGGCCCCTTGTGCGTAGGCCCTCCTACTCGCCTCGGAAAGGTCCGTGAGCGACAGGAGCCATTCGTCCAGGTGCCACTCGGGGGCGGCCGGCGGGGCCGGCCGGGCGGGCGCGGCGCCGGTCACAGGGCCCACCCGCCGGCGGAATGCTCGCCCCCACTTTGTGTGTTTTCCGCAAAGCCCACAGTGGTAAAGCGTAGCGCGGCGGAAGCCACTTTGTCCGGAGAGAAAAGTTATTCACCTTTACTGCTTATTGGGCGAACCCGGGCAAAAGGGGCAAATCGTTAGCACGAGCGCGCTCTGCGGAGCCCTCGAGCGCGCTCTGTGCGGCCCCGTCGAGCGCGCTCTGTACGGCCCCGTCGAGCGCCCGCTGTGCGGCCCCGTCCCTTTCAACCCTCGGCGAGCACGACCGCGAGGTGCCTCGGCCCATGGACGCCCTGCACCCGGTTGAGCTCGATATCGCTGGTGGCGCTCGGGCCACTTATCCAGGTAACGGGGCTGGCTGTCCGCACCAGCGCCACGGCGTCGGGCACGCCGGCCAGGACCTGCCGAGCCTGGACGACCACGAGGTGGTAGTCAGGGACGAGGGTCAAAGCCCGCCTGCCTTGCCCGGGGCCGTGGTCGAGGATGATCGTCCCCGTCTCGGCGATTGCGGCGGCGCACGTCGTGACCACCCCGTCGCAGCCGTCGAGCGCAGCGGCCGACAGCACCGGCTCGTCGGTGAGAAGCTCCAGCCGGGCGGCCGGGGCCGCAGCTGGTGCGACCGGGAGCCAACCGGCCGGGAACCCGGCTGGTACCACCACCCTCGTGGCCGCCCGCTCGGCCAGAGCCTCGGTCACCTGGGCCTGGACGCCGTCACCGGCGCACCGTCTCACCCGGGCACCGTAGTCAACCAATCGGTCGGCAAAAATGTCCAGGTTGCCACCCTGCCCCGTCGACCCCCGATAGTCCCGCTTCACTGCAGCGCTCCCCCGCTCAGGCGCCGAGCCATCTCCGGCGCCGGCCCGAAGAGCCAGGCGCGCCCGGGCAAGGACCTGGGACCGGGCGTCGAGCCCGGCCTCCCATCGGTTGCTACTGCCGAGAGGGTGTTCAGGGGGCATGGCTGCCCTCGCTTTCCCACCAGTCCCGGAAGCTGCGCCGAGGCGGGCTCGGCAAGTCGCGGCCGGCGGTCCACGCCTGTAACGGGGGCGGCAGCCGCCCGAGCTTCCCCCGGCGCTTGGCGAGCAGGCGCCCGAGGCCCAGGGCGCGCAGGGCGAGCGCCCAGCGCCGCCGGTCGGCCCCGGCCCAGGCCATGGCGGCGAAAAGCGACCTCTCGGCGCTCGGCAGCCGGTGCTCGGCAGCGGCCAGGCCGGCACTTTGCTGGCGAAGGTGGACGAGCATCGACGGGATGTCGATGGCGACCGGGCAGACGTCGTAACAAGCGCCGCACAGCGTCGAGGCGAACGGCAGCGAGCGGTTGGCTCTCACCCCGGTCAACTGGGGCGAGAGCACGGCGCCTATCGGCCCCGGGTACGTGGAACCGTAGGCGTGCCCGCCGACGCGCTCGTAGACAGGGCAGACGTTCAGGCAGGCGCTGCAGCGGATGCAACGAAGGGCCGCCCTCCCAGCGGGGTCGGCCAGGGTGGCGGTACGGCCGTTGTCGACCAGGACCAGGTGGAACTCCTGGCCTTCCGTAGCGCCGGTCCACATGGAGGTATACGGGTTCATCCTTTCCCCGGTCGACGAACGGGGCAGCAGCTGCAAGAACACTTCGAGATCTCGCCACGTGGGGACGAGCTTCTCGATACCCATGACCGTGATGAGGACCCGAGGCAGGCTGAGGCACATGCGCCCGTTGCCCTCGCTCTCGACGACTACCAGCGTGCCGGTCTCCGCCACGGCGAAATTGGCGCCGCTGACCGCCACCTGAGCGGAAAGGAACTTCTCCCGCAAGTGCCGGCGGGCCGCCTCCGCCAGCTCCGCCGGGTCGTCGCTCAGGTCGGGAGGCACCCCCGGCATGCCCTGGCGGAATATCTCGGCGATCTCGGACCGGTTCCGGTGGATGGCGGGGACCAGGATGTGGCTCGGGAGGTCGCCGGCCAACTGGACGATGAGCTCGGCCAGATCTGTCTCCCAGGCGGCGATCCCCGCTGCGCCAAGAGCCTCGTTGAGGCCTATCTCCTGGGTGGTCATCGACTTCACCTTGACCACCTCCCGGGTGCCGGCCGCCTGGGCCAACTCGACCACCAACCGGTTGGCTTCGCCGGCGTCGCGGGCCCAGTGGACGGCGCCACCGTGGGCGATGACTTGTTCCTCGAGCTGCACCAGGTACGAGTCGAGGTGGGCGAGCACGTCGTCCTTGATGGCCGCCCCGGCGGCCCGCAGCTGTTCCCAGTCGGGCAGCTCGGCCACGACCTCGGCGCGCTTGGCCCGGATCGTGGAGGTGGCCACGGCCAGGTTCCGCCGCAGCTGGTCGTTGCCAAGGGCTACCTTCGCCGCCTCGGGGAAAGGCGGCTCGGCCGTCAGCCGGCCCACGCCGAGGGGGGCGGTTGGAGGCGTCATGGCTAGGCCCGGCCGGGGAGCTCGTGCCCGGTTCATCGGGTGGACGCCAGGATCTCGGCCAGGTGCACCGTGCGCACCCCGCCGCCGCCACGGGACAGCCCGCCTCCGATCTGCATGAGGCAGGAGGAGTCGACCGCGGTGCAGACCTCGGCGCCGGAGCGCCGGACATGGCCGACCTTGTCGGCCAGGATGGCGGTCGAAACAGCGGCGTTCTTCAATGCGAAAGTACCCCCGAAACCGCAGCAGGAACCGGCGTCGGCCAGATCGACGAGCTCGAGCCCAGCCACGGCGCCGAGCAAGCGGAGCGGCTTGTCACCCACCCGGAGCACACGTAGGGAATGGCAGGTCGGGTGGTAAGCCACCCGGTGGGGGTAATAAGCACCGACGTCGACCACGCCGAGCACGTCTACCAGGAGCTCGGAGAGCTCCCAGGTCCTCCCGGCCAGCGACTCGGCGCGGGTGGCGAGGTCCTCGTCACCCGCCTCCCGCGCCAGCAAAGCCTGCTGGTGGCGCGCCGAGGCCACGCACGAACCGGACGGCCCGACGACGGCCTCGTAGCCCTCGAAGGCCGCCACGTGGTTGCGGACGAGGGCCAAGGCCTGGGGCCCGTAGCCGCTGTTCACGTGCATCTGCCCGCAGCAGGTCTGCGCCAAGGGGACCTCGACCTCATGGCCGAGACGGCGCAGGAGCCGTACCGTCGCCTTCCCGACTTCGGGGAACATGGCGTCTACCAAGCACGTCACGAACAACCCGACCTTCATTGGCGCGCCCCGGCGTCGCTTTGGAGAGCGGCTCCCGGCCGGGCGGGGCCGGCCGCTCGGTGGGCGGGGCCGACGGGTACCGTGGGTTCGTCTTGGACCTGGTGGCGGATGGCGACCAGCCGCTCGGCCCCAAGGCCATCGCGCAGCCTAGCCAGGCGGTCGGCGACGTCCGGTGCCTCGAGGTCGACCCCGCCGACCACCCCGGCGACCTCGGGCTCGCGGGCGGCCAGGGCGAGCAGCTCCGGCGTCTCCTCCGCTCCGCAAACGGTCTGCACTACGACCGTCGCCTCGACCCCGTTCGCAACCAGACGGGGCCGCAGTTCGGCCATGGAAAAGGACCGTCGCAGCGCGGGGAGGCCGGCCGTCCAGGGCTGGTCCCGCACCGCGAGGTCCCACAGGTGGTGGTGGGCGTCGAGACGCGGGTACGGCGGAGCGCCCGGCGCTTCGAGACGCGGGTGCGGCGGCGGAGCACCCGGCAGGTCGAGCCCGGGCGGGACGCTCAGCCGAACCTCGGTCGGGGGCTTCGGTCGGGCTCTCCGGTTGGCACGTTCAGTCGAGGTGGAACACCCCTTCGGCGCCGACCCAACGTTCCCCGGGCCCCGCGCTCGGGAAGGGTTCCTGGCTGGGGTCGGTCAATGTCCACCACTCCCGGGTCACCGGGTCAGCCGCTATGGCGGCAATGTCGGAGTCGTAGTCGTCCCCGGTGTACTCCAGGTAGCTGAACAGCAACCCGTCCCGGAGGAAGATCGAGTAATTGGTCATATGGGCAGCCCGGAGCGCGTCGAGCACGCCAGGCCAGACCTCTGTGTGGAGCCGGCGGTACTCAGCTTGCCTCTCGGGCCGCAGGCGTATCACCCTTGCCACTCTACGTGCTACCACCGCGGCATCCCTTTCCTCCGCTACTTCGTTCCCCGCTACTTCCCCCTCCTTCCCCGCTGGCACGCCGCCGCGTTCACGACTTCGGCCGCAAGCGCAAGCTCGCCATCCCGCCGTCGACGGCCAGCCAGGCCCCGGTGGTGGACCCAGCGGCGGGCGAGGCCAGATAGGCGATGGCGTGGGCGACCTCGGCCACGCTCACCATCCGGCCGTGGGGCTGGCGGGCGCACAGGGCGGCGCGCTCGGCCGCAGGGTCGGGGGCGGAAGCCAGCAGGCGGGCCACCCAGGGGGTGTCGGTCGTGCCGGGGGTGACAGCGTTCACTCGGACGCCGTCGGGCAACAAGTCGGCGGCCATGGCCAAGGTGAGCGACAGGACGGCGCCCTTGCTCGCCGAGTAAAGAGCCCGGTTTGGGAGCCCGTTGGTGGCAGCGATCGAGGAAACGTTGACCACGGCGGAAGGGGCCGAGGCCCTCAGGGCAGGCAGGCAAGCCCGGGTTACCCGCGCCACTCCGATGACGTTGACGTCGAGGACGCGGCGCCATTCGTCGTCGTCGTTGGCCTCGATGCCGCCCTCGGCACCGATCCCGGCACAGTTCACGAGGATGTCGAGGCCGCCGAGGTGGCCGAGGAGCTGACCCACTCCCTCCCTCACACTCGTGTCGTCGGTGACATCGGCCCTGGCGTGCAGGAGCCCGGTAGGGGGCGCCTCCCGGTCGAGCACGCCGACGCGGGCGCCCCGGGATGCGAGCAGCTCGGCGGTACCGAGGCCAATGCCCGACGCACCCCCGGTCACCACTGCCCGTTCGCCTCCGAAATCGTTCGCCGTCATAGCGGGGACCTCCTCAGGCA
>JBOGGK010000066.1:0-9952 GCA_050744045.1 Acidimicrobiales bacterium
TCCCCAAGCCGAGGCACGGGCACCAAGGCGCGCCCAACCCCCGCACGTGGCCACGCTCGAGCGGCCCGGCCGGCTGCGACCGGGATGCCGGCAACTCGGGAGCACGCCAAGCGCTTGGCAAAAACGGGTAGCTCGGGCCAGGCAAGCACCAAGGGAGCCATCGCTCCCCCCACCATCGCTCCCCCCACCATCGCTCCCCCCACCATCGCTCCCCGTCCCGTTGCCCATCCGGGCACGGCAAGGCGGGGGCCGGTAACTCGTAAGCACGCGGTGACATCGGTGCCCACAACGTCCCAAACCGTAAGGCGCTCTAGGGTACCGGCCCCGGCCGCGCGCCGGCACACCCGGAGGCGGCGAGCGACCAGCTCCACGACGGCGCCGCCTCGCCGGCAGGCCCCCGCCACGACGACAACAACGGCGACCGCCCACCAGCACCCGGTCACTTCGGCCACGACGACCTCTCGCCAGGGAAGCGGGAGGGCCACTCGGGTGAGCACCTCGCGGGTCACTACGCCCGTGGCCAGCACGTCTGCGACGACAACGACCGTGCCAGTCACGGCGGCAGGGGCCAGCACTACGGCGTCGACGGCAGCGCCGGCGACCGCCACGACGGTGGCACGGGCCAGCACTACGACAACGACAGCCGCGACGACCACCGTCACGGTGCCTTCATCCGCCCCAACGAGCATGGCCACCACGTCGACGACCGCGCCGGCAGTTAGGGTCTCGGTTTCGGTCACGACGGTTGTGCCCACGACCGTGCCGCTCACCATCCCAACGACATCGATCGCTCCGGCGACGGTGCCGGCAACGAGCATCCCGCTGACTACGCCTCAATTGGCGGCGGCTTCGGCTAATACTCCGGCACGCTCGTCGGGCAGCACGGCGGCTTCCACCGGTTCGGTTCTCGCTGGCTCCGATCTCGGTGTAAACCTGAGTGCCGGCTCCGGCAGGGCCGTGCTGGGGGTGGTTGCCGCGAGGAGCACGAGCGGCACCACCGACCCTGCGCCAAGTGGCAGCTCGGCAACTCTCACCCAAATGGCAGCCCCGGTCACCACTATCACCGACGCGGCCGCACCGGTGCTCAGCGTCTCTTCGGCGACGGGCTCTGGGGCAGCCAGCACCCCTTCACAAAGCACGGGTCCCGGCGTCGGGGGCGGCGGTGCACTAGGCACCGCGACGACCGTCCTAAGCGGGTTGGCTGTGCTCGAACGGCGCCGGCGCAGGCATCCGGAAGGCTCGACAACGTGGGGCCAACGCCTCGACCGGCCTAAGTGACCAGGCGCGGCTCGTCGTCGGGAAGGCCGGCCGCGCGGCAGCGTCCGGCGGGCGCGATCATCGCGGTGTGAAGATCTTCATTTCGTCCGACATGGAGGGCACCGCCGGCGTGGTCGACTGGGACCAGTGCCGGTCCGGTGGGCCTCAGTACGACTACTACACCGAACTGCTCGCCCAAGAGGTGAACGCCGCCATCGAGGGTGCCGTAGAGGCCGGGGCAACGGAAGTGGTGGTCAACGATTCCCACGGGAAGATGGCCAACCTGAAGCCGGACATGCTGGCCGGATCCGCCCGCTACCTCTCGGGCCGCTACAAGCCGATGTACATGATGGAGGGCCTGGGCCCCTCCTTCGACGCTATTTTTTTCCTCTCTTACCACGGCTCGATGGGCAGCGATGACTCAGCCCTGTCGCACACCTATTTCCCCGGAGCCATAGCCGAGGTCACCATAAACGGGATGGTGGCCGGCGAGTCGGGCATCAACGCCCTCGTTGCCCAGGCTTATGGGGTGCCGGTAGTGCTCGTGACCGGGGACGAGACGACGGTGGCCGAGGCGGGAAAGTTCTGCCCCGGCGCTCGCACGGTCGCCGTGAAGAGGTCGGTCTCGCGCTTCGCAGCCGAGTCGCTCCACCCCCTGGTTGCGCGAGGGCTCATACGCGAGCAGGCCGTCCTGGCCACCCAGGAAGCGGCGTCGGCGCCCAAAACGGCCATTGAAATGCCGGCGACTGTGGCGGTCCGCTTCCGCACCAGTGACTATGCCGGTCTAGCCGCTCGCGTGGGGGGGGTAGACCGCACCGGTGCCCTGAGCGCAGCGATCTTCGGCTCCGACCCGCTCGAGTTGTTTAGCACGTTCATCACCGTCGTGCTTCTGTGCCGAGGTTTGACCGAATAGGCAAAAGGACACCGGGCTCTCCTGCCCGCGCCTGACCTGAGTTTCGCTGGCGTGGGTCACGGTTGCTTCCACTCGGGCTAGGAGCGCGGCCCGGTGGCGGGTGAGGCTCTAGTGCTCGTCGACGGCGACCGTCTCCCTGCCCTGCCCCGGCGTCCCGTCGTCCTCCCACCGGGCTTCCGGAACGGCGTCGCGGGCGAGGTGACCGGGCCACCAGTTCCAGTGCCCCAGCAGCGAGGCGACCGAGGGGACGAGCAGCGTGCGGACCAGGAACGTGTCCATCAGTATCCCGATGGCGAGGCCGAAGCCGATGTCCTGGACCTGGCCCCCTCCAGGCCCTCCGCCCCCGACGATGGCGAGGACCCCGAAAGAGCCGGCGAGCACCAGACCGGCGGCGGTTACCGTGGGGCCGGACATCGCGATGGCCTGGACAACCGCTTCCCGCAGGCCCTTGTTATGAGCCTCCTCGCGGATGCGGGTCATAACCAGGATGTTGTAGTCCTCTCCCAGGGCCAGGAGGAAAATGAACATCAGGAACGGCAGGATGAACGTCAACCCCCCGCTGCCGCCAATGTCGACGAATACCAGCGTCGAGACCCCGAGGGCGGCGAGGTAGGACAGGGCGACGCTGACGATCAGGTAGAGCGGTGCCACCAGGCTGCGCAAAACCAGCGCGAGCAGCAGGGCGATGGCAGCGATGGCCACCGGGACCACGTGCACGAGGTCGCTGTTGGACGTGCTCGACACGTCGTAGAGCGCCGCCGCCTCGCCGGCGAGGCCACTGGAGACAGCGCCCGAACGGCGGGCGGCCCCGGCCACGACCCGGCGGATCGCGGGGCTGGCGTTGAGGGCGGCGGTCGTTTGCTGCGGTCCGGCGCGAAGCGTTGCCTCGAACTGCACCGTGCGGCCGTCTGGGGAGACGAAACCGGCGGTGGCGCGATAAGCGTCATACAGGGCGCTCGGGACGGCGGTGCCAGCCGCGGGGGCGGCCGGTAGTGCCTGCGCGGTCCCAAGCTCAGAGTGCAGCTTGGCGTACCCCGCAGGGCTGAGCGGCGACCCGTTCGGGTCGAGCGGCCCCGAGAACTGGAGGAACTGGCCAGAGCTCTTGAGCGCCGAGGCGGCTGTCGCCACTGAGCCGGGCGCCTCCCAAATTGGGCGGCGGTAGCGGAAGACCAAGTTGGCGGGGTTGGCGCTCGTCTGGGGGAAATGACGAGCGACGATAGCGTTGCCAGCGGCCGCGTCGGTACCGGCGGGGGCGTTGAGCGCTCCCCCGAACCCAGCTGAGCGGTACCCGGACACGGCGATCGCGAGGCCCCCGAGGACGACCACCCCAATGCCGAGGGTGATCGCAGGGCGGTGCACGAGCCTGGCTGCTACACGGCCCCACACGCCCACGCGAGCCACACCGGCCCGCGGCCGCGACGGCCAGAAGAGCGCGGGGCCAAAAACGGCTAGGAGAGCAGGGAGCAACGTCAGGCCGGCCACCAGCATCACCCCCACGCCGATAGCCAAGGGGACCCCGAGGTCGCGGTAGATGCCGAAGCTCGCGACAAGGAGGCTGAGGAGGGCGAATATAACGGTGCCCGCCGAGGCGCTGATGGACTCGCCGACGCGTACGAGCGAGTACTGGACAGCTTCGTGAGGGGAGCGCCCAGCCGTTATTTCCTCTCGCACCCGGAACACGAGGAACAGCCCGTAGTCGGTACCGGCTCCGATCATCAACACGATGAGCAACAGCTCAGTGATCTCCGAGATCTTCAGGCCGTGGGCGCCCAGCACGCCTATCAAGCGCGTGGACAGCAACAGGGCGAAAGCAGGGGCGAGCAGGGTCACGACAGGCGCCAGAGCCGAGCGGAACACTAGGAGGAGCAAAAGGATGATGAAAAGGAAGGAGACCGACTGGAGGCGGTTACCTGTTGCCGCTGAGTTTTGCTGGTTGGCGACGTTGGTGGCCACCGGCCCGGCGACGTGGAACTGCAGGCCTGGAGGGGCCTGGGCTTGTGGGAACGTCTTGATGACGTTGCCGACGATCGCTTTCTGCGCGGTTATGTCCGCCTGGTTGACGGCGACGCGAACAAAGATCTGAGCGGCTTCGCCGTCACTGGAGATGGCGAGCACCCGCGCCGAGACGACCCGGGGGGCCCTGCGCAAAGCCACCACCTCCCGGGCCAGCGCCGCCTGGTCCATCGCCGTCAACGGCGCTCCGGCGCGAGCACCGACGACGATGATGTCACTGCTCGTGTTCGGGTTGCCGAGGATCGGCGCCGCCAGGTTGGCGGCCTGCGAGCTCGGGGCGCTGGGGGGCAGGAACTGGCTGTTGTCGTTGTTGACCTCGCTGCCGAGAGACGGGAGGGCGACGGAGGTCACAACGATGGCGGCCAACCAGGCCGCCAGTACGACAAAGCGGAACCGGACGACAAAATGGCCCAGGGCGGAGAAGAAGCGGGTCACCGGGGAGCTCCTTTTGCGTTCAGTGGCGGCCGCCAGATGAGCCCAAAGTCGTCCCTGTCGGGGCGCATCGGGCGCTATAGCCGATCAGGTGGCCTCTCCTGGCGGGGCCGTTGAACTTGGCGTATGTCGCCACCTCGAACGCCACCGGGCGCGTAGGGCGCTTGACCTCGAGGTTTCGGGGGGCGCTGTGGCGGTCTGGCCCGGCGGTCTCCGTCACCATCCCCAAGTGCTGGGCCGAGAGCTTGACCTGGGCCTCATAGGGGATCAAGCTACCTCGCCCCAGCCGAAACCTCCTCCGCTCAGTCCGAGCTGCTCGGAACGCTACCGGTACTCTCCTCGAGCTCCGGCGCGAGCGGAGCGGGTACCGGTCCGACCCCGGCATAGGTCCGCCGCGCCACGCGGACCTTTGCGGGCCGGCTACAGGTTGGGCACAATGGGCCGGTGCGGAGCTTCCGGAAGCTGGCCGTGCCCATCCTCGCGCTCCTGGTCGCCGGCCTCGCCTCCCCGGCAGGTGCCGGGGCCGAGGCCTCCGGGCCGGTACGAACGGCCAGGTCCGCAGCAGCCGGCGCGCCAGCAGCCTGCGGGACAGCCAACGGTAAGGGCGAGGCACCCTGGCCCGAGTTCGGGGGCAACGGTTCCCACGCCCAGCACGGCGTCGGCGTCACCAAGCCGGCCGGGGCCCTCCACCGCCATTGGGAGACGGCACCACTCGACGGGGCGATGTACGGGGAGGCCATTGTCGCCGGCGGGTGCGTGTACGTCGCCACCGAGGACGATAGCGTCTACGCTTTCCACGCTTCTACAGGGGCGATGGCCTGGCGAGCTCACCTCGCGAGCCCGGTTACGAGCGGTCTGGCTTGTGCTGGGGACATCGCCCCCTCCGGTATCACCGGGACCCCCGTCCTCGACCGGGCCCGTGACGAACTGTGGGCCGTCGTCCTTACCCACGTTTCCGGCCGCCCCGAGCACGAGGTCGTCGCCTTGGACGCCCGGACGGGCCGGCTGGTGCGCCGCCGGGAGCTCGGCCTGCCAGGGACCGACCCGACGGCCGAGCAACAGCGGGCCGCGCTCGACTTGGAGGACGGCAACGTCTACGTGGCGCTCGGCGGGCTCTTCGGCGACTGCGGGGACTACCAGGGCGCCGTGGTCTCTGTGCCGGAGGCCTCCGGGCACGCGCCCGGGTACTGGCGCACGCCCACATCTAGGGAGGGGGCGGTATGGGAGGTCGGCGGGCCAGACGCGCTCCCCGACGGTGACCTTCTGCTGGCGACGGGCAACAGCGCCGCATCGCCGGGCCAGGCCTTCGACGGCGGTGACGCGGTCATCGAGCTCACTGCCAGCCTGAAGATGGCCTCGTATTTCGCTCCTAGTTCGTGGGCCCAGTGGAACGTGAGCGACCTCGACCTCGGCTCGACCGGGCCGGCGCTGTTGCCCGGGGGCTTGGCGTTCGAGATCGGGAAGGCAGGTGAGGGCTTCCTGGTGAGCATTTCCCATCTCGGAGGGGTGGGCGGGCAGCTTGCGTCAGCCCAGGTCTGCTCGGGCGGGGCCTACGGCGCGGACGCCGTGTCTGGCTCCACCGTTTATGTTCCGTGTACGGAAGGGCTGGTGGCAGTGCGGGCGAGGGGCCATTCTCTGAAAGTGCTCTGGAGATCGAGCGCAGGCGGGGCAGGATCACCGGTAATAGCTGGGGGCCGCCTGTTAGAACAGACCGGGGCAGGACAGCTCGTGGCGCTCGACCCCGTCAATGGCAGGCTGCTGCAGAGCCTCTCGCTCGCGTCCCCCGTGACACACTTCCCATGGCTGGTGGCCGTCGGGAGGACCCTTTACGCGGCTAACGGCACGAG
Source organism: Acidimicrobiales bacterium (assembly GCA_050744045.1). GTDB lineage: Bacteria > Actinomycetota > Acidimicrobiia > Acidimicrobiales > Palsa-688 > JBOGGK01. The sequence goes on from JBOGGK010000066.1 coordinate 6,463, forward strand.
GCTCGAGGCCTTGAGCGGGGTTTAGGCCGGCCCTCTAACCCACCGGTTTCTCGGCGCGGGCCTCGGCGTTCACGCGAGCATGATCCCCGGCGGCTACTACTTCACCGACGCGCTCGTCCACCGAAGGCGGGCCCGGGCTCCCCGGCCTAGCCCGCCACCCAGGCCGGGTCCCCCACCACCTCGACCTGGTTGACCAGGCGCCCGAGGCCCGTGATGGTGATCGTCACGACGTCGCCTCTTCGGAGGGTGAGGTCCCGCTCGGGCACGATCGACGTACCAGTGAGCAGGGCGGCGCCGACGGGGAAGTCCAAGGCCCGGTAGAGCCAGGCGACCAGTTCGCTCGGGGGACGGCGGAGGCCCGAAAGGGCGGCCGACTCGCTGAAGAGCTGAGCGCCCCGTCGTGTTATCGAAAGGCTAACCGTCATGTCCGCCAACGGCGGGGCCTGGTCGACGGGGACGAGGCACGGCCCGATGGCGCAGCTCGCCCGGTAGACCTTGGCCTGGGGCAGGTAGAGCGGGTTTTCGCCCTCGATGCTCCGGGAGGAGACGTCGTCGCCGATCGTGTAGGCGGCTGGGCGCCCGCCGGCGTCGGCGACCACGGCGAGCTCGGGCTCGGGCACGTCCCAGGAGGAGTCCGCTCGCACGCCTACGGTCTGGCCGGGGCCGCGGGCGCGGCCGGGGGCGGCCTTGAGGAACAGCTCCGGTCGCTCAGCCTCGTAGACGAGGTCGTAGGGGTCGGGGGTGCCCGACTCCTCCTTGCGGGCCTCCCGTGAGCGCAAGAAAGTGACCCCGGCCGCCCACACCTCCTGGTTGCCCAGAGGGGCGAGCACGCTGGCCGCCGGTGGCACGGGGCCGCCCAACGGGCCGCGCAGGGCAGCGGAGATGGCCCCGGCTCCCGCCGCCACGAGGTCGTCGAGCGGCGTGCTCGTCGCCAGCAGTTCGGCCGGCCCTGAGCTCGCCTCCCCCCGGGCGAGGGCCTCGGCCCCACCGAGGCTCAGGCGCCACAGGCCTACAGCCACGGAGGCCTCTGGGCCTCGTTAGCCCAAGGGCCCCGCCCACCCCTCCCCGTCTGGCCACGAAGAGCGGGACCGACCTTCGTCCGCCCCTGGGTAGGAGAGGCACGATGTAGGTTCACTTCTCGGAGCTCGATCCGAATACCAAGCAGAACGGGTGCCCGACTGGGTCGGCAAAGACCCGGAAGCCAGACTCCCCGTAGCGGGGAGCCGACGAGCGCCCAGCGCCAGCACGGCCTTTTGGGCCATTTCGATGTCGTCGGCACGGATGTCCAAGTGGAGCTGCTGAGGCCGCTTGGGGCCGGGCCAGGCAGTCGATCACGGGTTTCTCGAGCCGACAATGCATGCCGCAGGTTATCAGGCACGCGCGTCACGGATCGCGGTCGCCCGAGAGGCCCCTGTCCGTGCTCGCCATGCCGCAGTACCGGCGCGGGCCTTGTCGAGCGGGTAGTCCAGGGGCCTCTAGCGCTCCTATAGCAACTGCCATAATAGAAGCTATTGGAACAGCAGCCCTACCGTTGGATCTGGTCGAAGAGCTCTGCGCTCTGCGCTCTGCGATAGGTGGAGGCCGGTCGTCGCCCCGACCCGCGGCACCTGGCCCACACCGTTGGCGACGACGGGGCGCGGACCTCACCCGGCAGCAAGACGTCGCTTCTACCCTCGGGCTTGGCCCCTGGGACAGTCGTGTCCTGCTCCAAACCCGAGCCTCCCGAAGACTCTTCCACGGCGTCCCGGCTCGGGTCATGTGGCGCTGATAGAAAATGTGATCGGCCTCAACCTTGGGCACCTCCTCGTCCTTGACCATCTCCTGGAACCTGGCCGCCGCCTATCACGTAGCTGACCACTGCACCAGCGGGGACCGTGCCCGAAAAGCTCCCGTTCCTGAAGCACCGCTACGGGTGGGGACGGTCCCGGATGGACGGCACTCCCGGCGCCGCCACTGGTGCGGCTGGGGGTATTCGTCCACAAACCCGTCAAGCTTGACCACCTTCTCGCCGAGCGAGACGGGAGCCGAAGCCCCCGTCCGCGACGAAAGCGCGACGGACGCGGGACGGCCCGCCAGGACCTGGCCCGACCGGGTTGTCTCGACGCACCCAAACTACAAACCTGGCTTTTTCGGGACGTTAGCGCCTAGCTAAGTGCTCTGGACCGTAATTTCGATCACGTATCCAGCGGGGCTCAGGCGGCGGCCAGGTAGTCGGGCTTGTCGGCCAGCTTCTTCATGAGCAGGGCCAAGTCGTTGCGGGTGAACTTCCACTCGAAGGGTTTAGCGCTGAGCTCGTAGCGACGCTCGAAGGCCGCCAACCGTGCCGCGATCTCGTCGAGGCTCGAGAAGTCGTTGGGCGTCAGCACCTTTCGTTGGATGACGCTGAAATAGACCTCCACCTGGTTCAGCCAGGAAGCATGAATTGGTACCTGGACGAGGGTGGCGTTGTGCCAACGGGCGGTCAGGCGGTCGCAGGCAACTTGGCCACGGTGGCTGCTGCCGTTGTCGACCACCCAGAACACTCTCCGAGCCGAAGCGTAGGGCTCGCTCGTCATCACCTGGTCGACCAGCCGCCCGAAGGGGGCGATGCCGGTCTTGGGCTCGCAGTGCCCGAAGACCCTGGGGTTGTGCACGTCCCAAGCTGCCAGGTACTGCAGGGCGCCGCCCCGTCCGTACTCGTGCTCGACGCGCATGGCCCGCCCGGACGCAGGCCCGAGCGTGCCGTGACGGCGGACGCGGGCTTGGAGCGAGGTCTTCTCGTCAGAAGAGATCACATAATCCTGATCGCCGAGGGCGTCGCCCTCCCATTCGCGTGCGTACAAGTCGAGCACCCGGCCGGCTTTGGCCTCGAAGCGGGGGTCTCGAGGGAAAATCCACGACCGGTGCCTCCAAGGCTTTATCGCGTCCTCCGAGAGCCAGCGCCAGACCGTGGTCCCAGATATCTCGGCCACGAGGCCACGGCTGACCACTTCGGTGGCGATGTCGGGGACGTGCAGCCGGGAAAGCGGGACCCCAAGCCGGCTGGGCAGCTCACAGGCAAGCGCCTTGACGGCAATAACGATCTCAGGGGGAAAAAGCCGGTGGCCGACCGCCTCGAGGGCGCTCCTCCAGGCCGGCGAGGCCTTGTTCGAAGAAGCGTTTTCGCCACTTCGACACGATCTCACGACGGGTGTCGAGGCGGGCTGCGATCTCGTCGTTGTCCATGCCGGCGGCCGCCATGAGCACGATCTTGGCTCGCACTACGTCTCGGTACGGTAACGTATAGTGCCGCGCTCGTGTCTCGAGTTCTTGACGCTGTGAAGCATTCAAGGTCACTGTGAACGGGCTCTTCCTCGGCATGAGCATCCCCTTCCGGGGGCACTCATACGTTACATCGAACCCCTAGTTACGCCACTGTAGTTACGTGTGCGTATTTATGTGGGGATGTACTTAGCTTGCCGTGCAGGAGGTCGACCCGGTCCCGGCGCAATGCAGCAGCCTCGCCGAAACG
>JBOGGK010000067.1:0-4730 GCA_050744045.1 Acidimicrobiales bacterium
GGCGAAGGCGGCGTACTCACCCTTGGGGTCGAGTACCCAACATTGGCGCCCGAACGTCAACTGGCGCCAGGCGAAGCTCTTCACCAAAGCCGACTTGCCCCGGCCGATCTGGCCCAGGACGACGATATTGGGGCTCGTCAACTTCCCTTTCGCGTAGCACTCCCAGGGGTCGAAGCAAAACAAGCCCCCCGACGCCTCCCGGCCGACATAGCAGCCGTCCACGCCCAGGTCGTCGGGCACGACGAAGGGGTAGAGCGTGCGCAGCTCGATCGTCGTGGCCCGGTGCGCCGGCGGCACCCCCCGGGCCCTCACAGCCCCCTCCCGAACGGCAGCGCCCACGTCAGGGCGTCGCGTTGGCGGCCGTAGAGCGTGCGCAGGCACAGCCGGGCCGCCCCTGCAGCGCGTTCGAGCTCGGCGCACGCCTGCTCCAGCTCCGCTTTCTCACCGGCAGACGCTGTCACATAGCCCGCCAGCTGGAAAGCGCCCCGTCCCTCGGCCAGCTCCACCTCCCTCTCCTCGACGGCTTCGGCCCGCCGGCGGTCCCGGGCCGTCTCCAAGAAGCCACCATGGGCGCGCAGCTGCGCATCGGCGATGTGGGCCGTCCGGGAGGACTCGGCGTCGCGGGCAGCCCGCTCGGGGGGGACCGGCGCCATGACGACCGAGAACGAGCGCCGCCCTCGCCCTACGAGCAAGGGGCTGAGGAAATCGGGGCCGACGTGGCTACGAGGCCAGTCAGCCACCCAATAGGTCCGGTACCAGTGGCCGTCTACATGCAAGTCGCTCCAGTGCTCCTCGAACGCGAGCGGCCAGGGGTGCGCAAAGGGGTGCCGGTCGAGCCCGGGGACGAGGAAGCTGCCGAGGGCAGCGGCAAGGCCCTGGGCGTCGAGGATCCCCTCGCAGGCGATACCGGCGTCGCGGAGCCGGGCGCGCAGCGCGTGCACCTCCGTGCGCAGCGCCGCGGCGCCGTGCTGGCTCAACCGACGGCGGTTGGCCGGGCAGCGCACCGCGACGACGAGGAAAGTCTCGTGCCTCCAGGCACGGGCTCCTGCCCTTTCCAGCAGAGCGGCGTGGCCCGCGAAGCCGGGGCTCGCCTGGTCGCCGGCGCGCTCGAGGAGCCGGAGCAGCCGGTCGCTGCTGGCCGGGCGCGCCCGCTGGCACCACTGGAGCCGGACGAGCTCACTGCGGTGAGCCGACAGCGACTCGAGCACCGCCGCCCAGGCCGCCAGCTTGCGCTCCTTGTCTGGCCCGTCCAGCAAGCAGAACGCTCCTCCCCCGGCCCGCAGGACCGCCGCCGCGGTGGCGCTGCGCTCGTCCAGGACCACCCCGACCGGTCCCTGCGCGCCCGAGGCCGCCAGCTCGGCGAGCCGCGTCCCGGGGGCCAATGTCCCGATGGGGGGCAGGCGCTTCGGCGGCGAGGCCGGGGTGGCACCAGGGGGCGCTGCTACCCAGGGCCGGCGCCGGACGGCGAAGGCGGCCGAAGCGACGGCCCATTCCAACGGCGGACGCCCGGCCACCGGCCGGCACAACAAGGCCCCCAGGACCGCCACCGCGGTGGCGGCGAGGAAGCCCCCCGCCCCGCCCAAGGACGTGACGAGGCCTACGGCGGCCACTACGGAGACGGCAGCCACGGCCAGTTGGCCCGGCCCGAGACCGAGCAGCAGGCCTCGTCTTTGGAGCGGTTCGAACCGGTACCCGGGCCCGTCAGCCACTTGCGGCCGCCGCCCCGGTGGGCACCAACACCGCGTCGGCGGGTGCAGCCGCCCCGGTCTCGCTACCACCTGCGCCGGAGGACCGGGCGGGGCCCAGCCGCTCGGCCTCGGTGAGCGTGCCCGAGCCGCCTTGGCCGCCCCCTCCGCCCCGGCTGTCGGTGCCGCTGCCCAGCTGGTTGAGGAGCTGGGCGGCGCTGTCGCTGCGCAGGGCCCGAGCCGCGATGCCGGCCCGGCCCACCACCGACATGGCCCGTTGCACGGACCGCTCCACCGCATGGAAGGGCTGGCGAGAAACGCCCTGGAGGTGGGCGACCGCCGATGCCTCCACCACCGGGACGAGCTTCAGGAGGACCAAGGGGGCGAACGCAGCCATCAATAAGATCGCGCACCCGCTCACCATCGAACTGGCCCCCGCCTTGGGCCCGGTAAGGGCCCTGGCCCCCAGGCAAAGAGCGCCGACGATCACGGGCTTGGCGAGCAACAAGGCGCTCAGTACCTGGAGCAGCCGTTTGGCCCAATGGGCGGTTGACGGCCAGACCAGCCCGGCGAAAGCGAGTGGCATGAAAAACACAGCCAGTTCGACGCAGGCGGCGCGCAGGGCGAGCTCGAGCCATATTGCGAGGCCGGCGAATATAACCACCAGGCCGACCACCGACGCGAGCGCACCCGCCGGCCCGAGGGAGATGCCGGAGGTCACGGCCCCCAGCAATTCTTTTTTCAGGTTCGGGGCCACCTGGGCGCGGATCACCAGCGACAGGTCGTCAGTGACGCCCAAGCCGGTGAAGGAGAGCCTCACGATGGCATAACCGCCGATCAGGGCGAGGGGCAGGCCTACAGCCCAGGCCCGCGTCAACCTGTGGAGGTCCTGACGGACGATGGCACCGATCGTGGCGGCGAACAAAAGCGGCGTGACCACCATGGCGTCGACCGGGAACATCTGGTGCGCCACCGAGGTGAACCACCCATTGCCCTCGGCCGGGCTGATGCTCGTGGTGGCGGAAGCAGCGTGGATGGCACCCGCCATCAACCACTGGACTACGTCCACCTCCCAGCCTATGAAGGCTTTGAAAAGGGCGGCAGCCACCAGGCCAGAAAGGCTGTGGAGGCCAATCGACAACGGCGCGCTGAGCACCGAGGTCACGAGTGGAGGCCCTGGGTGAAAAAGAAGCTGACTATGGTTTGCGAGGCACCGATGAGCAAGGCGGCTATCGCCGAGACGATCACGCCTTTTCGCCCGTTGAAAGATTGTTGGTAATTGTGCGAAAAATGACCGAAGGCCCACATGACGCCGCCGATGACCACTCCGAGGATCGAGGCGAGAAGAGCCCAGTGGCCCACGCCGTTGGCCAAATTGGTAAGGGTCTTGTCGCCCGGCAGGCCGCCGGACTGGGTGGGGTCGAACCCGATGTTGGTGGAGTTGGCGGCGACCAGCAAAGAGGCTAGGACGAGGTGCATGGCGGCTCCTTCCAGGGATCGCGCTAGGGGTCCCGCTAGGGATGGCGGGCCTTTGGCCGGTGGAGGCGTGGTGTGCCGAAGAGGCCGGGCTGCGCCGGCGAACGCTTGGCACCAGGAGGCGCTCGGCTCTTTCCATAGTATCTCATAGATCGTGTATGGTTTCAAGTTGTGTTAGTGATCAATGACGCTTCGGCGCCCGGCGTGCGCTACTGGCAGCGGTCCGCCGTCCGCACTGCCTGGTTGGGGCAAGGCGCCCACCTGCTCGGCCTGTCCGGGGCGGTCGACCCGGCAGCCCTTCGCTCGCTGCTGCTCGGCCGCACCCCGGGCGGCGGCCCGCTCACGGCCCGCCCCGGGCTCAGGCGCCGGCAGGGCTGGGACCTCGTCTTCGCCGCCCCCAAGTCGGTTTCCCTGCTTGCGGCCTCGGAGACGGGGGCCGCGGCACCGGTGCGCCAAGCGTTCTGGGGCGCCGTCGCCGACGCGTTCGCCCTCCTGGAGGAAAGGGCCGCCTGGGCCCGGCGCGGTGGCCAGCTGGTGGCCGCCCAGGGTGCGGTGGCCGGCGCCTTCGAGCACTCTCGCAACGACGCAGGCCAACCCCACCTCCACGCTCACGTCGTACTAGCCAACTGCGCCAGGTTGCCTGGGACAGCCGAGGACCACGCCCAATGGGGTTGCCTGGTGGGAAACGAGCTGTGGCGCTGGCGCGAGGGGCTCGGGCCGGGGTTCCAGTTGGCGCTACGTGCCCGCTTGCAAGGAGCCGGCCTCGGCTTCGACTGGGAGCTCTCGGCCGGGGGCCTGGGCGAGATCCGCGACGTTGGCGAGCAGGACCGAGCGTCGGCCAGCTCGAGGTCGTTCGCCCTGCGGGCGGCATCGCGTTCGTTCGGGTCGGCGTAGCGGCGCGCTGAACGGGTGGCGCAGGCCCTGACCCGCCAGGCTCAGGCCGGAGCCGCAACGGCACCCGGCGATGGGCCAGAGGCCGGCCAGCGTGCCGCTGCAGTCCTGGCCCGGGCCCGGGCCCGGGCGGCGCTCCCGGGGCCTCCCCCATCGCCCGCCGCCGTCGAAATGGCCCTGGCCGAGCGCCGTTCGGACTTCGCCGAGCCCGATGTGCTCGCCGCGCTGGCAGAGACGTCGCCCGCCGGGATGGACCTGCGCCAGGCTTCTACCTGGTGCCGGCGCTGGTGTGAAGCTGCCACCCCCGTCCAGCGCCCTGGCGGCGGGCAGCGGGCGCGCTGGACCAGCGCTCTGGCCCGCCATTTCGACCAGGCGGTGCTCGACGCTGCCGCCGAGGCCCGTTTTGCCCACCTCGCGGAGGTGAGCCCGCTCCTCGCCGAAGCCGAGCTCGGGGCCCTCGGCTTCCGGGGCGAAGCTGCCGAGGCCGGCGCCCGCCTGGCCTGTTCCGGCGCAGGGATCGCGGTGGTACCCCGGGGGCCGTGGCTGGCCCAAGCCGCCTGCATTGACGCCGCCCGCGCCATCTGGCAAGCCTCCGGCATATCCGTTCAGCTCGCCAGCCCGTCCGACGTCGCCGAGAGGCGCTGGCGAGCACTGACCGCGCTCCGGCCAGCCGCCGGC
>JBOGGK010000068.1:0-1550 GCA_050744045.1 Acidimicrobiales bacterium
AACGACTCCATGAGCGCACTGGGAGGGCGACCTCATCATCGGTCTCAACCGCTCGGCGATCGGCACCCTCGTCGAACGTACGACCCGGTTCACGTGAAGGGTCCAACAACCCAACCATGGTGGTCCTCGACGTCGCATCGGAGGATGTCGTGGACACAGACGGCGGCGTCCGTACCCCATGAGCCCGGTCGGCAACGGCGCAGGCGTGAGCGACAGCCTCGAAGGACGCGCACTGGCAGGAGGCGAGCCGGCGCATCGGCACTGCCGACAGCTGGCTTTTTCGATCAGGCGGCGAGCTCGTACTCGTGGATGAGCCCACCGAGGATGTCGTGTCGATGGATCGTGCCGGTACCGTCAGCTTGGCCGGTTGCAAGCGGTGGAACCAGCTGCAGTCCACGGTGGGGACGAGCCCGGTTGTAGTGCTCCACGTACTCGGCGAGGATCGCCTCCAGGTGACGCCGCGAGAGCACGAGTAGGTGATCGAGACGGTCCTCTGGAACGGTGCGCACCCAGCGTTGCGTGTAGGCGTTCGCCCTCGGTGAGCGGACGGGCGTGAGGATCCTCTCGGCCCCGATCGAGGCGAAGACCCGTCGAAGCTGGTGGTGAACTTGGTGTCGCGGTCTCCAATGATGAAGCGCAGGCGGCGTTCGGCGTGTTCGAGCTCGGCGGCGAAGTTGCGGGCCACCTGGGTCACCCACCGCTCGTTCGGGTTGGCCGTGACCCCGAGCAGGTGCACGAAGCGGCGCTCGACCTCGATGACCAAGAGCACGTAGTGACGGCGCAAGAAGACGGTGTCGACGCTGAAGAAGTCGGTCGCGACGATGCCCTTCGACTGGGCGCGGAGGAACTCGACCCAGGTCGGCCCGCAGCGCCTTGGAGTCGGAGAGAGACCGTGGCGGCGAAGCACGGTCGCGACGCTGCTTTTGGAGACCGTGACGTCGAGCTTGTTCAGCTCACCGACGATGCGGAGGTAGCCCCACCGTGGGTTCTAAGAGGGCCAGGCGCACGATCACAGCCACGGTCTCGCTCAACGATGACGGGCGGCCGTCCAGGTCCGCGGCGTGGGTAGGTCCACCTCGGGCGGACGAGCGTCCGGTGCCAACGAAGGATCGTCTCGGGCGTGACGGGAACCCCGCCCAGCACTCGCGTGGCACAAACCGTGCAAGTGCGGCGATGAGCGCCCGGTCCGACCAGGAGAAGCGGGGACGGGCTTGTCTGCGCAGCACGGCGAGCTGGTGGCGGAGGACCAGGATCTCGGCGTCCTTGGCACCGGCGTCCATCCGGTGAACACGCACAACCTCGAGGACACGACAGACCAGACGGTACAGGAAGCTGAGCGCCACGGGTGGGAGCCACGCTGACCTGATCGCGCCTGGTCAAGCCGACACTCGCAGGTCCGGACCGTGGGGTGCGCCGCCTGTGCAAGTACCACGACCGGTGCGAAGGCCACCCTGCGGAGATCCCCCGGTGCAGGTCAAGGCCGGGACCGAGTTTATGGACCCTACACGCGTCGCTCCTCCTGTCAACTTACCCTGGATTCCGGTGGCACC
>JBOGGK010000069.1:0-5405 GCA_050744045.1 Acidimicrobiales bacterium
CGGCCCGGCCGCCGTGGGCGCCGGCCCCCGAGGAGGCCCGCTACCGGGCACCGGCCCGGGGCATAGACCCCGACCGGGGCAAGTCGTGGCTGCGCCGGGCGCTGCCGGTCGTGGCGTCCCACAAGGCGATCTTCTCCAGCGCCCTGGCCCTCTCCTTCGCCGGGCTCATCGTCCAGGTCGAGATACCCCAACTGCTGGGCAGCGAAGCTCTCGACCGCTCCGTCTTGCCCTACGTCGCCCAGCGTGCGCTCCCCGTCGCTCGGCGGCTGCCCGCCTCCCATTTCGAGCACATCCTTTTCCACTACGTGTACCTGGTGCTCGCCCTGGCTGTGGCCGCCGGGCTGCTCGGCTACGGGGCGCGCCTATTGCTCATGTACACCGCCTACCAGATCGAGTTCGACCTGCGGAACGTCATCTACCGGCACCTCGCCAGCATGTCGTTCAGCTTCTACGACGAGGTCCAGTCGGGCCAGATCATCTCTCGCGCCAACTCCGATATCCGCTCGGTGCAGATGTACCTGACGTTCGCCCCGGCGATCCTCGTCCAGTGCCTGATGGCGCTCGTGGCTTTTGCCTACATGCTGTGGATAAATGTCCCGCTGGCGCTCGCGGCCATGGCGACGATGCCGCTCATCTACTTCGCCGGCGTGCGCATGCGCAGCGTCATATTCCCGGTGTCCTGGCTCATCCAGTCTCGCCTGGCCGACGTGGCCACGGTCGTCGACGAGAACGTGAGCGGCGTCAGGGTCGTGAAGTCCTTCGCGGCCGAGGGCCAGCAGGTGCGGGCCCTGGCCCGCGCCGCCGAGCGGCTGCGGTGGGCCTACGTGCGCGACGCCGACATCAGGGCCCGGTTCACGCCCGTCGTCCAGAACCTCTCCCAAGTGGGGCTGGTCTTGGTGTTGCTGGTCGGCGGCTACCTCGTGCTCCACGACCACCTCCAGGTGGGCACCATCGTCACCTTCAGCTTCTGGATCGCCATGCTCCAGGCCCCGTTCCAGATGCTCGGCATGTTGATCATGCTCGGCCAGCGAGCGGCGGCGTCGGCGAAGAGGATCTACGAGATCCTGGACCAGGGCCCGGACATCGTGGACGGCCCTGGTGCCGTCGACCTGGTGGAGTGCCGGGGCGAGGTCCGTTTCGACAACGTACATTTTTCTTACAAACAAGATGGTCCCCCGGTGCTCGCCGGCTTCGACCTCGCTCTGCGCCCCGGAGAGACCGTCGCCCTCGTGGGCAGGACAGGGGCGGGCAAGTCGACGGTCGCCCGCCTCCTCGACCGCTTTTACGACGTCTCGGCCGGCTCGGTGAAGGTCGACGGCAAAGACGTGAGAGAGGTGACCCTCGGGAGCCTGAGGGGCCGGGTCGGCGTCGTGCTCGACGAACCCTTCTTGTTCTCGGCCTCCATCCGGGACAACATCGCCTACGGCCGGCCAAACGCCGACTTCGCCGACATCGAGGCCGCCGCCAGGGCAGCCGGCGCCGACGGGTTCATACGCGGGCTGAGCCACGGCTACGGCACCGTGGTGGGAGAGAGGGGCTACACGCTCTCGGGCGGCCAGCGTCAACGTGTCGCCCTAGCCCGGGCGCTGCTCGTGAACCCGCCGGTCCTCGTGCTGGACGACGCCACCAGCGCCGTGGACGTCCAGGTGGAGCAAGGCATCCACCGCAACTTGAAAAAGCTCATGCAGGGCCGCACCACCCTTGTCGTCGCCCACCGGCTCTCGACCGTCAGCCTGGCCGACCGGGTCGTCCTGATGGACGGCGGCCGGGTCGTCGCCGACGGCCGCCACGCCGAGCTGCTCGCCACGACGCCTCTTTACGCCGAGGTCCTGGCCCAGGGTGAAAACGGGGTCCCCGAGCAGGCCGCGGAGGCCGGCTGATGGCGGCGAGGACAGCTGGGTGATAGGGGGCGGGTGGTCCGGCGGCTTCGGAGGAGGGCGCGGCAGCGCAGCCAGCCCGGGCGGGGGCCTCCCGTTCGCCGGGGTACCCCCCGAGATGCAGGCCGGCGTCGACGGCCTGCTCGCCACCGAACCCGAGCACCCAGAGCCAGACGTCAGCTTCAGCTTCCGGGCCGGGGAACAGGACCGCCGCAAGCTCGGCCTCTGGCGCCTCGTCTCCCACTACTGGTACCTGGGCGTCCTGGCGCTGCTGCTGGTGACGGTGGTAAGCGTCGCCAACCAGGCCGGCCCCGAGCTCATCAGCTACGCGATCGACCACGGGATGCTCCACCCGGACATGGCCGTGGTGGCCGTCACGGCCACCCTCTACGTCCTCGCCATCGCCGTCACCGCCCTTGCCCAGCGGGCCGTCGTGCAAGTGACCGGCCGCCTGGCGGCGTCGGTGATGTACGAACTGCGGGTGCGGGTCTTCAGCCATCTCCAGCGCCTGGGCCTCGACTACTACACCGACGAGAAGGCCGGCGTGATCATGAGCCGGATGACGAGCGACGTGGAGAACCTGCAGCGGCTGCTCCAGGACGGCCTCGCCCAGTTCGTCGTGCAGGGCCTGACCATGGTCGTGATAGCGGCCGTCCTGTTCGTGACCAACCCTTTGCTGGCCCTCATCACCGTCGCCATCGTCGTCCCCGTGCTCACCGGGTCGTCGATATGGTTCCAGCGGGCCTCCGCGCACGGCTACCTCCGCGTGCGCGACGGAATAGCCAATGTGCTGGCCGACCTGTCCGAGAGCCTGCACGGGGTACGCGTCGTCACCGCCTACAACCGCCAGGCGGCCAACGTGGTGCACCACCGCAACGTGGTCGGCGCCTATCGCGACGCCAACTACTACACGGCGCAGATAAGCGCCCGGTACGGCCCGGGCACCCAGCTCCTCGGCTACGTCGCCCAGGCGGCGGTGCTGGGCATCGGGGGCTACATGGTCCTGCACGGCTCGCTCAGCGTCGGCGGGCTGGCGGCGTTCTTCTTGTACGTGAGCCGGTTCATGGCCCCCATCCAGCTGCTCGCCCAGCAGTACAACGTCTACCAGCAGGGCCAGTCGTCGATCGCCAAGCTGGGGTCGCTGCTCGCCGTCGAGCCGAGCGTCGCCGAGGCCCCTGGCGCGCCCGACCTCCCGCCGATCGAAGGATGGATCCGCTTCGAGCACGTCAGTTTCGGCTACGAGGCCGCCAGCCCGGTGGTCGAGGATGTCGACTTCGAGATCCGCGCCGGCGAGACGGTGGCTTTCGTCGGCCCGACCGGCGCCGGGAAGTCGACCCTCGCCAAGCTCGTCACCCGCTTCTACGACCCCGGGTCGGGCCGCGTCCTGATCGATGGCCGCGACCTGCGCGAGGTGGGCATCGGCTCCCTGCGCCGGCAATTGGGCGTGGTGCCCCAAGAGCCGTTCTTGTTCACCGGGACCGTGCGCGACAACATCGCCTTCGCCAAGCCCGGCTCGACCGCCCGGGAGGTGCAAGAGGCGATCGAGGCGGTCGGGCTCTCCGAGGTGGTCGAACGCATGCCCGAGGGGATGGAGACCTTCGTCCACGAAAGGGGCCAGTCGCTGTCGTCGGGCGAGCGCCAGCTGATCGCCCTGGCGAGAGCGTTCATAGCCCGTCCACGGGTCCTGGTCCTCGACGAGGCCACGTCGAACCTCGACCTGGCGTCGGAGTCCCGGGTCGAGACGGCCCTCGACGTGGTGCTGGCTGGGCGCACCGCCATCCTGATCGCCCACCGCCTCAGTACCGCCATGCGGGCCGACCGCATCTTCGTGGTGGACGAGGGGCGCATCAAACAGAGCGGCAGCCACAGTCAGTTGATCGCCTCCGGCGGCATCTACGCCCAGATGTACGAGACCTGGAGCGCCCATGCCAAGCCCGGTGACGTGCCCGGCGATAGGAGCCAATCGGCTCTATGAAGCTAGAGCCACCAACCTGGACCTCCCGCGGCGACCAGCGCCTGAGAGCCACGCTCGCAACGGCTCGGTGGCTACGCTCGCCAGCCCAGGGCCGGCTGGGCTGCGATCACGCTGCGGCTCAGAGTACGCCAGCGGCCCGTCCGAGATGTATGTAGTGCTCCCACACTTTGCCCGGCCGATGCCGTGAGCGGCTATAGCTGTCGCTGACCGCTTGGACCTCCCCCGGCGAGAGCGGTAGCACCGGGCCGAGCCCGCTGGCGTACAGCAGCGTCCTGGCGTTTTCTTCGATGTCGAGGCACGTCATGAAGACCTCTTGGACGCTGAGGCCGACCACGACCGTCCCATGCGAGCGGAGCAGGCAGCCTCCGCCGCCGCCGATAGTGCGGGCAACGGCGTCCCCCTGCTCGCGCGAACGGATATGTGTCGCGTCCTGGTGCACGGGCAACCCTTGTGGGAACCGGTAGGCGAAGTGGCGCACTGGTAGCAAAGGGCGGTCGACCACCGAAAAGACTGTCGACAGTGAGGGATGCCCGTGGCACACCGCGTTGACGTCGGGGCGTGCCCTGTAGGCCCCGGTATGGATCACGGTCTCGACGGGCGGGGGCGCCGCTCCGTCCTTCACCTCACCGTCGAGGTCCACGACCAACAGGTCCCGGGGCGACAAGGCCGCCCGGCTTGTGTCGCGCGGCTGGATGACCAACAAGTCGGTCCCAGGGACCCGGGCGCTGACGTGACCACTGAAGTCAAGGATCCTCGCGAAGACCAGCAGGCGGGTGCAGGCAACCACTTCCGACTTGATGCGCTCCACATCCTCGCGCGCCCCCACTGCACCCGCCTGCCCTTCGCTCACTTCTTATGAGCTTGGACAGCCCTGAACGCTGTGTTCCAGAACTTGGTCGTAAACCAGTGCGACAGCGGCGGTGACAAGGTCAGAGCGCCGACCTCCTTGGCGGTCGCCTCGTTGTAGCGCCCGGCCGCAGTGCTGAAGGCATCTTTTGAGTCCGGGAAGGCACCATCCAGCTTGAAGGCCTTGTACTGCGACACCGCGTCCGCCCGAGTGGCCGTACCAGCAGTGTAATTCAGGGCCCCTGCTACCCATTTCTTTTCGTTCGTCCTGAACACCCGGGCTGCTTCGAGCCAGGCTTCGTCAACCGCGACGACGAGCGAACTGTTCTTCTTCAAGAAATTTGTTGAAGTAGCCAAGAACGAGTCAGCGATCTTCGGGGCGACGACGGCCATATTGGCAAGGTCGTGGTAGCCTTTATGTGTCTGGTCGAGGCTGTCCCACTCCGAGGTGGACAGGAAGGTAGCCTGGATCCTCCCAGTCAGGAGCGCTGCCTCGCGGACAGTAGACGAACCCGCAAGCTCAGTCGTGATGCTCGACTGCTGCATCCCGTGGCCGTGCAGGATGATCCCCAACATCTCCGCCTCGACGCCATGAGGGTTCGACCAGCCAAAGTTCCTCCCCTTCATAGCGGATATGGTGGCCACGCTGGGGCCGCCGACCAATTGGTAGTCCAACCTGGGCTGGGCCGGCCCCACCGCGACCAACT
>JBOGGK010000070.1:0-1964 GCA_050744045.1 Acidimicrobiales bacterium
CCGGGGCTGTAGGGCCGTACCAACCCGCGGAATCGGCTTTCGTCGCCGACGACACCGCGCCCCAGCACCGCAACGCCGCTTTCGGGCGCCTGGCGTTCGGCTCGGCGCTCGGCGCGACTGCCGGCGGGCTGCTGGCGATGCTGGCATCGGCCAGGCACGCTCACGGTTACCTGGCTACGGAGGCCTACCGGCCCGCGTTCTTGGCCATCGCCGGGTTGTCGGCCCTCGCCGGGGTGCTCGCCATCTGGTTGGTGGAGCGGCCCAGGGGTCGCCGGCGCGCTCCGCCCGGCGGGCCTCCGGCGGGCCAGCCGGGACGTCACGAGCGCGAGGCCGGCCCGTCTGGTCCTGGGCCCGAAGACCAGCCACAGCGCCGGCCCGAGGACCAGTTGCGGCGCTGGCCGCCCAGGCTCCCGAAGCGTTCGCGTTGGCTCCTCTACCGCCTGTGGGTCACCAACACGGCCAATGGGCTCGCCGCCGGCATGTTCGGGCCTTTCGTTACCTATTGGTTCTTCCGCAAGTTCGGCGTCGGGCCGTCGCGCATCGGCATCCTGTTCGCCATCATCAACGTGGCCACCATGGCGTCGACCCTGTCGGCGGCCGGGATCGCCCGGCGCTGGGGCCTCGTCCGCGCCGTCACCGTCGTGCGCACGGCGCAGGCGCTGCTGCTCGTGCCCATGGCACTGTCGCCGACTTTCTTCGCCGCCGGTGGCGTGTACCTAGTGAGGATGATGGTCCAGCGGGTGGGCCTACCGCTCCGCCGGTCCTACGCTTTGGCGCTCACCGACCCCGCCGAGCGGGCTTCGATCGCTGCACTTTCCAACCTCCCCAGCCAGCTCGCGATGGCGGGCAGCCCCCTTGGCGCCGGCTACCTGATGGAAGAGGTGAGCTTGTCGATCCCCTTCGAAGTGGCAGCCTTCCTACAGTTCGTCAACGCCAGCACCTTCTGGCTTTTCTTCCGTCACACCCCTCCGGAGGACGAGCGCGGAGCCACCGCCTCCCAGCCAGAGCGCGACACCGGGCCAGCGCTTACAGCCCGTCCCGGGGGAGCGTAACCCAATAGTCGAAGCCACGATAGTCGGACGTCCAAGTACGCTGGGGGTGTGGGCTCGACCGCAAGTTTGCCCCTGGCCCCGCCAAGCCGGCCGCTCCACCGGCCGGCTCACCCGGTGCGCTTCGTAACCGCAGCGGGCCTGTTCGACGGCCACGACGCTGCCATAAGCATCGTGCGCCGGCTACTCCAGTCCCAGGGGGCGGAGGTGGTCCACCTCGGCCACAACCGCTCGGTCGAAGAGGTGGTCACGGCCGCGGTCGAAGAAGACGTGCAGGCGGTGGCTGTGAGCTCCTACCAGGGTGGCCACCTGGAGTACTTCACCTACCTCTTGGAGCGCCTGGCGGCCCGGGGACGCCCGGGCATAAAGGTGTACGGGGGCGGCGGGGGCGTGATCGTGCCCGCCGAGGTGGAGCAGCTCCACGCGGCCGGCGTCGCCCGCATCTTCACCCCCGAAGACGGGCAGCGCCTGGGCTTGGAGGCGATGGTCAACACCATGATCGCCGATTGCGACGAGCTGCCGCCGCTGCCCGAAGGGGATCTGGCTGGCCTGTCCGTGGGCGAGCACGGGGCGCTGGCCCGTGTCATCACCGCCATCGAGTACGACCGTCTCGACCCCGGAGCCGGAGCCGCCATCGAACAGGCTGCTGCTGCCAACCCCGCACCCGCTCTTGGCGTCACGGGTACCGGCGGCTCGGGGAAGAGCTCCCTCGTGGACGAGCTGGTGCGGCGCTTCCGCCTCGACCAGCAGGACAAGCTGCGGATCGCGGTCCTCGCCGTCGACCCCACCCGCCGCAAGAGCGGTGGCGCATTGCTCGGTGACCGCATCAGGATGAACTCGATCGAGGGCGAGCGGGTGTACATGCGGTCGCTCGCCACTCGCGGGGCCAAGTCCGAGCTCCCTCACGCCCTCCCC
>JBOGGK010000071.1:0-3109 GCA_050744045.1 Acidimicrobiales bacterium
GTCCACAGCCGCGGCCGCGGCACGTCCCTCGGCGATGGCCCAGACGATGAGGCTCGCCCCCCTCGTCGCGTCGCCGCAGGCGAACACGCCCGGGACGTTGGTGGCCCACCGGCCGTCGTGCGCCACCGTGCCCTTGGGCGCCATCTCGACCCCGAGCCCGTCGAGCAGTTGCCTCTCCGGGCCCCGGAAGCCTATGGCCAACAGGACCAGGTCCGCCTCCAGCTCGAACCCGCTCCCCGGCAGGTTCTCGTACGCCTGCCGGGAAAGCTCCCTCACCCGGTGGGCGCGGAGAGCCTGCACCCGCCCGTGGGCATCGCCCAGGAAAGAGTCGGTCTGAGCGGCGAACTCGCGCTGCCCGCCCTCCTCGTGGGCGAGGGAGTCCCGCAGGACCAGCGGCCGCAGGGGCCAAGGGCTGGCTTCGGGCCGCTCGTCGGGGGGCCGCTCGTGGATGTCGAACTGGTGGACCGACGCCGCCCCCTGCCGGTGGGCGGTGCCCAGGCAGTCTGCGCCGGTGTCGCCGCCCCCGATGATGACCACCTGTCTGCCGGCGGCGTCGATCGGGGGGGTGGCCAGCAGGCCGGCCCGTACCCGGTTGGAAGGGACCAGGTACTCCATCGCCAGGTGGACGCCGCCCAAGTGCCGGCCCGGGATATCGAGGTCCCGCTCCCACAAAGCGCCCACGGCGAGGACGACGGCGTCGTAGCCCTGGCGGAGGTCTTCGGCGGCGAGGTCCACCCCCACCTCGACGCCGCACTCGAACGCCGTGCCTTCCTCTTCCATCTGGCGGAGCCTCCGGTCGAGCAGCGCCTTGTCCATCTTGAAGTCCGGTATGCCGTAGCGGATGAGGCCACCGGGCCGATCGTCGCGCTCGTAGACCACCACGTCGTGGCCGGCCCGCGTCAGCTGTTGGGCGGCCGCCATACCCGCCGGCCCCGACCCGACCACGGCCACCCGCCTCCCGGTCTTGGTGCTCGGGCGTAGCGGCGTGACCCAGCCGTGCTCCCAGGCGTAGTCGATTATCTCCTTTTCGATCTGCTTTATCGTCACCGGTTCGTCGTTTATGGCGAGGACGCAGGCGCTCTCGCACGGCGCCGGGCACATCCGCCCCGTGAACTCGGGGAAGTTGTTCGTTGCGTGCAGGCGCTCGATGGCGTCGCGCCAGCGGTCCCGGTACACGAGGTCGTTCCAATCGGGTACCAGGTTGCCGAGCGGGCACCCGTGCAGGCTGTTGCAAAACGGGACCGCGCAGTCCATGCAGCGCGATGCCTGCACCCTGATCGTGTGCCGGTCACGCGGCTCGTACATCTCGTGCCAGTCGCGGACGCGCATATGGACAGGGCGGTGGTCGGCCTCGCTACGCCTGTGCTTCATGAAGCCCTCGGGGTCAGCCACGGGCGCCCGCCACCAGCAAGCCGCGGGTTGCCTCCCGCGCTCCGCCCTCCTGGGCCGCCTCCATAGCCCGGCGGTAGTCGGTGGGCACCACCTTGACGAAGCGCGACGCCTGGGCCTCCACGTCGCCCAGCAAGCGCTCGGCGACCGCGGAACCGGTCTCGGCCGAGTGCCGTCCCAGCACCGCCGTCAACCAGTGCCGGTCCTCGTCGTCGAGCGCGGCCAACTCGACCATTTCGGTGTTCACCCGGGCCGGGAAAACCCCGTGCGGGTCGTAGACATAGGCAAGGCCGCCCGACATCCCGGCGGCGAAGTTGCGCCCCGTGGGGCCGAGCACGACCACGCGGCCGCCCGTCATGTACTCGCAGCCGTGGTCGCCAACTCCCTCGACCACGGCCAGGGCGCCCGAATTGCGCACGCAGAAGCGTTCGCCGACCACGCCCCGGATGAACATCTCCCCCCCGGTGGCCCCGTAGCCGATGACGTTCCCGGCAATTATGTTGGCTTCGGCAATGTACCCGGCGGGCACGTCGCGGGAGGGCCGCACCACTACCCGCCCCCCCGAGAGGCCCTTGGCCAGGTAGTCGTTGGCGTCGCCGAAGAGCCGGAGCGTCACGCCCCGGGGAAGGAAAGCGCCGAAGCTCTGACCGCCCGAACCGGCCATCTCCAGCTCGATGGTGCCCTCAGCCAGCCCGGCCCCCCCATAACGGCGGGTCAGCTCCGAGCCGAGCCTGGTGCCGACCGCTCGGTCGGAATTGCTGACGGGCCACGAGCCCCGGACGGGCTCGCCCCGTTCCAGCGCCGCCCGGCAGGCTTCGACCAACCGGGCGTCCAGGGCGCCGTCCAGTTGGTGCTCTTGGCGACGCCGGCAGCTGAGCGCCACCCCTTCCGGAACTGCGGCCAGCAAAGGGGAAAGGTCGAGCGTGGCCGCTTTGGCGTGGCGCGCCGGGACCATCGCCTCCAGCACCTCGGTGTGGCCGATGGCCTCTTCCATCGTCCTGAAGCCGAGCAGCGCCAGCCATTCCCTCACCTCCTCGGCTATGTACTCGAAAAACGTGACGACCAAGTCGGGGGTGCCCCTGAAGCGCTTGCGCAGTTCGGGGTCCTGGGTGGCGACCCCGACGGGGCAGGTGTCCAGGTGGCAGACCCGCATCATCACGCAGCCCTCGACTACAAGGGGGGCGGTCGAAAAGCCGTACTCCTCCGCCCCGAGCAGCGCCGCCACTACCACGTCGCGGCCGGTCTTCATCGAACCGTCCGCCTGGAGGACCACCCGGTCCCTGAGGCCGTTGCGCAACAGGGTCTGCTGCGCCTCGGCCAAGCCCAGCTCCCAGGGGCCGCCGGCATGCTTGGTGGAGCTCATGGGCGAGGCGCCGGTGCCCCCGTCGTGGCCGGATATCAGGATCACGTCGGCGTGGGCCTTGGCCACCCCGGCGGCCACGGTGCCCACCCCGGCCTCGGCCACCAGTTTCACGTTTATGCGCGCGTGTGGGTTGGCGTTCTTCAGGTCGTAAATCAGCTGGGCGAGGTCCTCGATCGAGTAGATGTCGTGGTGAGGGGGGGGCGAGATGAGGCCCACGCCGGGGGTCGAATACCGCGTCTTCGCTATCCAGGGGTAGACCTTCTTGCCCGGGAGCTGGCCGCCTTCGCCGGGCTTGGCTCCCTGGGCCATCTTGATCTGCAGCTCGCGCGCGTTCACGAGGTAGTTGCTGGTCACCCC
>JBOGGK010000072.1:0-2528 GCA_050744045.1 Acidimicrobiales bacterium
GATCCACGCGAACGTGGCGCCCAAGTTGGCGGCCACCTCCGGGCGGCCCAGCAACGCCAGACGCACCCTCAATGAGCTGGTCGCCACCGCGGGGAGTGTTGGCAGGCTTCGACGGATCGCGACCGCCACCACCGCGGCGATGGTCCCGACCACGGCGAACGTCCATCGCCAGCCGACGAGCGCGCCCACCAGGGCGCCAAGCGGCACACCCAGGACCAAAGAGACGGTCATGCCGGCCAGGACGCGCGACACCGCCCGGCCTCGCTGCTCGGGTGGGGCCAGCTGCACGGCGGCGGCCAACGCGATCGGCGAGTACGCCGCGGCGCCCATAGCGGCGGCCACCCTGGCGACGATCAGCCAGGCCTCTCCGGTAGATATAGCGGCCGCCAGGTTCGCCGCCGAAAGCACGCCCATGCCCACTACGAGCACGCAGCGCCGGTCGAATCGAGCCGAGGCAGCGGTCAACATCGGGGCGGCCACCGCGTAGACCACGGCGAACACAGTGACCAGCAGCCCGGCCGTGCCGAGGTTGAGATGCATGTCGCGTGCGATGGCTGGCAGGACCCCGGCGATCACGAACCCGTCGGTCCCGATTGCGAACGTGCCGAGGGCGAGGGCCACCAGTGGCGGCCCGCCGGTCCGCTCTGGAGACGCCGTGGGAGGCGACGTCGGGGCGGTGACAGCGCTCATCGTGTCGCGGGCTGCACCAAGGTGGCCAGGTGGGAGCGCAGCGTGGCCGTCCACGCGGCAGGCTTTAGGGACAGCGGATCGAGCTTCACGTGGACCCGTTCCGCCACAGCGCGCACCCTGCCCGACGAGCGAACCTCGAACCCGAACGCGGCGCTGGTCCGACCGAGCCGGCGCACCCACAGCTCCACCTCCACGTCGCCCGGACCCACGATCGGCTCGAGGTAGCGCACCGACTGCTCGCGCACCACGTAGTACTGGTCAGGGTTTTGGGCCGGGTCTTTCTCCCAGTGCCAGCCGTGCGTCTCGAAGAACGCCGAGGTCGCCCGCTCGACGAGAACCAGGTAGGCGGCGTTGTGCAGCATGCCCATAGCGTCGAGATCATCGAAGAACACCGATGTTTGCCACACGAAGCCGGGCTGCGATTGGGTCCCCCGGTGATCGGGGCCGGCGTCGGCTCGGTCGCCCGGCGGCGCCGGGTCTCGGTGCAGGGAAGGAGTTGTGCTCACCTTAGACCTCCTGTTAGAGAACGAGCGTTCTCCACATTAGAAGAACGCTCGTTCTCAGTCAAGGAGTTTCTGAGGACCCTTCTTGTGGGAGAGGCGAGGACCGGGTAAACTGAGAACGGCCGTTCTCCCACTCGCGAGGAATGACGTGACCGAAGACAACATCCGAGAGACCATCCTCGACACCGCCGAAACGCTCTTCTATGAGCGAGGGTTCCAGGCCGTCCCCATGGACGAACTGCGAGACCGGGCCGGGGTGCCACTCAAGCGGATCTACGCCTGCTTCCCGTCCAAGACCGATCTTGTCCAGGCCTATCTCGAACGCCAGGATGAGCGGTGGCGCGACGCGGTTGAGATCTACGTCACCGCCCGCAGCGCCGACCCCCGCGAACAGCTGCTGCTGGTCTTCGACGCGGTCGAGGCACGGGCACGGGGCCAGTCGTTTCGAGGATGCGCCTTCCACAACGCCTTCGGCGAGCTAGGCGGTACCTCCGCCCCCACCGCCGCCATCGTGCGCGCCCACAAGCACCACCTTCGCGACTTCCTGACCCGTACCGCCCGGCGGGCCGGGCTCCGACGACCGGCCGAGGTCGCCCTGCAGCTCTTCCTGCTGGCCGAAGGAGCCCTCGTCACCGCCGCCATCGACGACGACCCGAACATCCCTCGCCGGGCCAAGGCAGCCGCCGCCGCCGTGGTCGCCGCCGCCGAAGCTCTACCAAACCACGCCCACAAGCCCAGCAACCCCGCACCGTGAACCGCACCGCAAACGCCAAGATCGCCCTCGCTGCCACGAGGTGCGCTAGATAGCGATGAGCGAGTCCGAGACAATCGTACGTCGCCTGCTTCTCGCGGCGACCCTCGGCGGCGACAATCAGATCGAGCGTGTCGAGGTTCACCACATCGACTTGGCGCCATCGCAACAAGCCGGCCTCCATTCCCACCCCTGCCCCGTCATAGGAGCAGTGCTCAAGGGTGAGATCCTGCTTCAGGTCGAGGGTCACAAGGAGATGCTGCTCGGACCGGGGAACGGGTTCTACGAACCCGCCGGCACGCCGATCGCCCGCTTCGACAACACTTCGGGCCTGGAGACCGCCAGCTTCATCGCCTGCTATCTCCTTCCGCCCGGCGAAAGCCGCCTGATCACGATGCTCGGACACCTCGACCTCAGAAGTTAGGGTCGCCAACCGCAGCGAGAGCACCAACATCCCGACCACAGACGCCGAGCCGGCCCGCCATCAAGCTGACCCAATATGCCGAGCGTTCCTTCATGTTCGAACATAGAGATAAGTGCCGATATGCCCGCGCACGCGACCACGAGATGCCCTCCAGATCCGG
>JBOGGK010000073.1:0-1788 GCA_050744045.1 Acidimicrobiales bacterium
GGGGAGGGCGCTCCTCTCGCTCCTGGCGCCCTTTCGCGCCACCGTGCGCGTCTACGACCCGTGGCTGCCGGGCAGCGCCCTGGAGCAGGTGGGCGTGGTCCCCTCCCGCTTGCCCGAGCTGCTCGCCGAGAGCAAGGTGGTCTTCGTGCTGGCGACGGTCACGGCCCAGAGCGAGCACCTCCTCGGGGCGCAAGAGCTCGACCTGCTGCCCCCCGGGGCGTGCCTGGTCCTGGTGAGCAGAGCGCCGGTCGTCGACTACGAGGCACTCCTCGAGCGGGTCGCGGCGGGCCGGCTGCTCGCCGCCATCGACGTGTGGCCCGAGGAGCCGGTGGCGGCCGACGACCGGGCACGCCGCCTCGACGGCCTCGTGCTCTCGGCTCACCGGGCGGGCGGGATCCCGGAGGCCTTCCGCGAGATCGGCCAGATGGTGCTTGACGACCTCAGCCTGATCGCCGCCGGGCTCCCCCCGGTACGCATGCAGGCGGCGGCGCGCGAGCTCGTCGGCCGGTACCGCAACCGGCCTGTGACCTAGGTAAATGAGGACCATCTGTTGCCAAGCCGCGCTGTTCGACTGTGACGGCGTCCTCGTGGACTCCAACGCCAGCGTCATGGCGGCTTGGGCGCGCTGGGCCCGCCAGGTCGGCCTCGACCCCGCCAAAGTGTGCAGCCTGGTCCACGGGCGGCGTTCGGCCGACACCGTCGAGCTGCTCGTACCCGAGCGCCGCCGGGCCGAGGAACTGGCCCGCATCGACGGCTACGAGCTCGAAGACGCCGCTGGTGTGCGAGCCGTCGCCGGGGCCGTCGCCCTCTTGGGGCGGCTGCCCCGGGAGCGGTGGGCGGTCGTGACCTCGGGCCGGGCAGTCTTGGCGCGTGCCCGTTTGCAGGCCGCCGGGCTCCCCTGCCCGGAGGTGCTCGTCGCCGCCGAAGACGTCGCTGCCGGCAAGCCCGACCCTGCCGGGTACCGCATGGCCGCCGCCCGCCTCGGGGTGAGCACGGCTGCCGCCGTAGTCCTGGAGGACGCGCCGGCCGGGGTCGAGGCGGCCAGGGCCGCCGGGGCCGGGTCCGTCATCGGGGTGGGCGAGCGGGTAGTGGCGGTGGGAGTCGACATATGGGTGCCCGACCTCACGGCGCTGCGGTGGGCAGGTGAAGGCCTCGAGCTTGGTGGGCAGCCACCGGCCTGACATAAACGGCGTTCGCACGGCTTCGACGGCCGCCACGGGAGCCGCCGGGCCCACAAACCGCGCCGGGGCCGGCACCGGCACGTAGCATCGAGGGACGATGGCGAAGCAAGCAACTTCCACGTCCGCGTTCGGCGTGTCGAGACGAGAAAACCACGACTCGAGCGGGTTCTACCGGCGTTTCACCGCCCCCGTCGTTTCGCTCGGCTCCGAGGTGGCGCCCTACAGGGACGTGGACAAGCTGATCGTGGGGGACGCCCGCCACATGGACGAGGTCCCCGACTCCTCCGTGGCCCTGGTCGTCACCTCGCCTCCTTATTTCGCCGGCAAAGAGTATGAGGAGTCGCTCGGGCAACTAGGCGTCCCCGCTACCTACCTCCAGTACCTCGACCTGCTCCGGGATGTCTTCGCCGAGTGCACCCGGAAGCTCGAGCCGGGCGGCCGGATTGCGGTGAACGTGGCGAACCTCGGGCGGCGCCCTTACCGCTCGCTGTCTGCCGACGTGATAGGCATCCTCCAAGACGACCTCCGCCTGCTGCTCCGCGGGGAGATCATCTGGCTGAAGCAGCGCGGTGCGACCGGCTCGTGCGCGTGGGGGAGCTTCCAGAGG
>JBOGGK010000074.1:0-1970 GCA_050744045.1 Acidimicrobiales bacterium
TCCGGGGCCCGCGCCCATACCCCAGGCGCCGCCGGGCTAACTCGGCGGCGATGTCCTCGGCCTTCACCTCCAAGCCCGCGGGCAAGCCCTCCACGGTCACGACGAGCGCCTTGCCGTGCGATTCACCCGCCGTCAGTAGGCGCAGCACGGCGCCCCATCGTAGTGGGGCCGGCGAGACGGCGGACCGCGACGCGCCCGCGAAGTCAAGATCCCGGGTTATGCCGCCGCCGGCGTCACCCATGTGTGGGTGGTCTCGCTCCTGGAAGGCACGCTGACGGCCTATAACGGACCTGAACCGCCGAGGGCCGTTACGGGCAAGAGGCCCGGTTTGGCACCGGCGACACCGCCGTCCACTCCCCGACCGGCCTCAGCGTAGTCGTAAGCTCTCTGTCCTGAACTTTGGAGCCATCCGTGAGGGACTGCCCGTATAGACCGCTCCCCACCCCCGACGCTTCTATCGCTCCGGCGGAGCTATCAGCCGCCCCTCCACCAGAGGAGCCAGGGAAGTCGCGACCACGAGCGCCACTCCCAGCTCCAATGCCTTCTGGGTAACGGCAGGCCCAGGGCCCTGCTCGCTGAGCACGAGGGGCAATGTCGGCGAGCTGGCGAGGCGGGCGAGAAGCGCCCCCCGTTGGACCGCCCTGCTCAGGTCGTCGGAGTGAGCCCGCCAGGGAACCTCGACTGCGCACAGGATCTCCGCCCCCGTGCTCCGCAGCTCACCGCGCACGACCGCGTCCAGGCGCCACACAGCCTCGTCTGCTTCTTCGAGCGTCCCTGCAACCACAAGCTCGTCCAAGTTGGCCAACGCGGCCCCCCTAATAAGGCGGCTCAGGTACCTCCTCGGTTGGTCTCGTACCCGGTGCTCGAGCGCGTAGCCCTTCAATCTCCCGACCCCGTCCTCGAGATTGCCCAGCCGCCTCTCGATCAGCTCCAGGCGGTGCTCGACTCCCTCGAAGCGCAGATCCGTCGCCGCCACGAACGTCTCCAAGTGGTTGGCCAACGCCTCCAGCCGGGCGCTCAACGTCTCCAGCCGAGCGCTCAGCCGGCTGTCCATCTCGGCGACCCGGACCTCCAACTCGTCCAAGCGCGCCGCCAGTCGGGCATCTGTGCCGGCCAAGCGCTGCGGTAGCTGCAGCAGTTCCTCGGAGAGCACGACGGCGCGCACCCGAGCCAGGAGGGCGGGGTCCGCTTCCATCTGACGGATGATCTCCAACGTGTCCATCGGAAACCAAGGCTACAACGACCCAGTGACGAGAACCCCTGGGATTTCGCCCGGCCAGGCGGGCTAGGTCAGCAGGCGGCGGCCGGCACCGCTCGTGACGCGCAACCGGGGTCGTCTTCGGCATAGCTGGTAGGTGCCCAGGTCGCACTCGTCGCCGAGAGGTAGTAGGGGGGCCAAAGCGTCCTCAGTGCCGAGTCGTAGGTGTACTGCTTGGTGTAGCCCGTCCCACCGACCAGGCCCACCGGACCTCGGAAGTCCTGGGCTATCGACCCGAAGACGTCCAGGTTGCCCTCGTTGCCGTAGTCCGCCCACCTTTCTACATAGAACGACCCCCCCAAGGTCAGCAGTGCGGCATCGATGTCCACGTTGCACGAAGGACAGTTATTGTTGAGCCCCGGGCTGAGCCTTATAAAGTAGGTCGCCACCAGGCCAAGAGCGTCGGAGGGATCGCAACCGGTGAGCGCCCCGCATGTGGAGGCGCTCTCGATATCTGACGACGGGTACTCGATGTTGCCGTTTATGGTGATATCGCCAGCGGCGCTACTGTCCGACTCGTTGCCATCGGTTATCCCAACGCCACCGTCGTCGCCGGCTACGATGGTCATGAAACCGGCTTCGGTGCTGCCCGCGCTAATCGTGACGTCCCCGTTCACGTAAATGAGAGCCGACTCCAGGCTGCTGGCGAGGACCGGGCTCGCGCAATTATTGGTGTTACTGCCGTTGTCCTGTACCGTCCCGGAGCCCGACC
>JBOGGK010000075.1:0-7981 GCA_050744045.1 Acidimicrobiales bacterium
AGCAACGCCTTCGCCAAGTCGACGGCGCCGGCAGCCGCAGCGGCGAGGAACCGGTAGAACCGCCCTGCGGTGGGCTCGGCCGCTTCTCTCGCGATGAGCTCGAAAGCGGCCGCCTCGCCGTAGCCGGCGTTCATCAGGTGCACGGCCCGCTGGAGGTCGTCCACTACCGGCCCCGAACCCTGGGCGACTAGGTCGGTGACGGCGACGACGAGGCTCTTGTTGTTGTCTATCTTCAGTGCCAGCACAGCAGCGACCGTAGGCAGGTCGCTACGGATCCGTTCGCTGCGCCGTTTGGTCTTGGCTTTGACCCGTTCCGGTAGACGTCGCGCCCCCGAGAACAACCCGGCCGCAAAGAACAGCACCACGTAGATCCCGTGGCCGGTCAGGGCCCCTAAGGCCCCCATCACCACCGGGGCACCGACGAGCCAGCGCAGGTACTCCCGCCTGTACGTGTCCGCGCCCATCGCCATGCCCGCTTGCCTGAGCGAGGCTTCCAGTTCCTCGGCAGGGGCGACGCGCACCAGGCGCTCCGCGACGCCAAGGGCGCGAGCCGCCAACGGGCCGAGCACCCTGCGCAGCGCTTCGCGGGCGACCACCGGGCTGGAGCTCGGCCCCGGAAGCCCCCCCAGGTGCACTCGAGGTGCCTCCAGGTACAGCGACATGCGTAGCTTCGGGGACCGCCGCGGATGGGCGATGCGAAGGCCCACCCACGCCACCGCAACCGCCACGCAAAGAGCGGACAGCGCAGTGTCGAGCTTCACCGAGCCCATGGGACGCCTTCGGTCGAGAAGACCCTCCCGGTGGTCGCGATCGGGCGCACCAGCCGCCGGCAAACGGCCAAGCCGGCCGCCGACAGAAGCCCGCCCCCCAATACCAGGACCAGGCCCACCGGCTCCGAAAAGAAGTGCCGGTACGCGTCGTTTGTCGCGCACAGGAACAGGAGCACGACGTACGGCAGCGAGAAACAGCCCCAGGTCGCCGCTCGGGACTGGGTTTGAAGAGTCCGCACCTTCTCGGCGAGTTGGATGTCGGCGGTGATCTGCGAGCCAAGGTCAGCCAGCACCCGCAGGACGGTCTCGGTCCCTTCCTCGACCGCTCCCGCCAAGGCCAACAGCACGGGGTCGGAGACGGGGTCGGCCAGCCCCGCCCGGACGGCCTCCAGGGCTTGGCGCTGGCCTACCCGGCCGGCCATCCGGGCATAGCGGCCCATAGGCGCCCGCAGTGGCTCGGGGCCAGAGCGGGACAGCTCCTCCAGAGCCTCGTGCAAAGTTGCCATACCGGCACCGAGCACGCCGACCAGGTAACGCAGGGCGTCTGGCCAAGCCGCGCTGCGGGCCTGGGCCTGCTTGCGCCGCTGGCCCGACCAATAGGCATAAGGCGCCGCGCCGGCCGCCAGGGCAGGGAGCCCCGCGACCACCGGTGTGCGAGAAATGGCCAGGAGCAAAACGAAAGTGACCGCGCCCACGCCGGCGGACACGGACCAGAACTGGCCCGGGGTGACCGCTGCCCCCGCTTGAGACAGCCACACCTGGAACCCGGGCCGCCCGTTTTTCGAACCGGCCCCCCGGAGAGCCCCCCACGAGGCTGCGGGAGCCGACCACCCGAGGCGGGGGCGGATGCCAACACGGCCAGCACCGAGCGGGCCGCCGGGGCCGACGTGAAGGCTCGTCAGCCGGCGCGCCAGCAGCCACACGCACACGCCGGCCAGCCCGGCAGCCAAGAGGGTCACCACAGCACCTCGGCGCCCTTCAAGACCTCGGCCAGGTCGAGGCCGTAGCGGGCCAACAGGCGGTTGCAGCGACGTTCGAGCCTTTCGCCCACCGCGCCACTGCACAGCTCCATCGGTTCTCCGATGTCCCCTCGGGCAAAGATGGGCGTCACCGCCACCCCTCCGTTCGCAGTGGAAAGCTGAGGAGGGACAATGGAAATCTCGCTCACCTGGCGCTGCACGACTTCGCCCGCGTCGTCCATGTCGCAGTAGACCACCAGGTCGAACATGGCGGCAAAGCGTGCCTCCAGCTCGCTGAAGGGGGTGGCTGGGACTGCCTTGGTCGCGCATACGGCGAGGGCGCCGAACGCGCCAGCGCTGTCCTCGGCGTGCACTGCAGCAACGACACCGACCCCCAAAGTGCCCGCCATCAACAGCTCCCATGCCTCGGGCCCCTTCAGCTCGCCGAGGACGATGAGCTCGGGCGAGCCCACACGGGCGGAGCGGATCAACTCGGCAAGGTTCTCCACCTTGGAGCTCTGCCAGTACTCGCCGTTTAGTAGCGGGGCGTTGAGCTCTCTTTGTTCCTCGGCGCAGATGACGCGCCGGCCGGCGGGAACCGCCCGCAGCAGCGCCTCGATGAGGGTGGTCTTGCCCGCGCCGGGCGGACCGGCCACGAGCATGCGCACCCGGCGGATACGCATCAGGACCTCGAGAAAGCTAGCTGCCTCAGGAGAAAGTGAACCGAACGAGACCAGGTCCGCCAGCGTCGTGTTGCGCCTGCGGGGCACGCGCAGGCTGAACGACACGGCACCGTCGATGCGCGGCGGTATCGACACCGAGAGCCGGGCCGGGTGCCCGCTCGGGAGCACGACCCGGATGCCGTCGGCCTTGGGGTGGGACGCGTCGATGCTCTCACCCGCCGCCGCCACCAACCGCTGGAGTACCGACAGGACGGCTTCGGGTGGAACGGGTACGTCAATACACCGGGTCTCGCCTCCTATCAGCCGCGCCGTGATCTCACCATCGGAGCCGTAGATCTCTTCCACCCGCGAGTCCGACACCAACTGGTCCAGCTGGGCGCCGATGCCGTTCAGCTCGAGCATCAGGCGCTGGACGACGTCAGGCGGGTCGGCGAAGGGCTGCAGCCCGGCGAAGGACCCCCTCATCAGCTCCCGCTGGAAACGCTCCGTCTCCGTTTCCACCATCTGGCGGGCGCTGCCAGGGTCGGCGCCCACGTCGAGGTCCCTCGACGCCACCCGGGCGAGGACTCTCGACCGCAGCTCCTCGTAGGCCGTCGCACCGCTCATGCCAGTGCTCCCGTAGCCTGCCCCCGGCCTTCTCCGCCGGTGACGGCGCTGCCTGCACCATTTGGCGCTCCGGAGGAAGGTGCCGGCTCGCGCAAGTCGATCTGGGCCGGGGAAAGCTGTGCCGCCGAGAGCACCGAGCTTGCCGCCAGCTCCTTCACGGCCACCAGCCATGGCCCCTTCCAGGCGATCTCGGCGTTCCACCGGGCACGGGCCACCGTCGGGTCCTCAGGCAGGAACCGGATCCCACTGAAAGGGTGACGGCCGGTATTTGCCTCCACAAGGGACTGCAAATGTCCCTGCTCGTAGCGGCTCCGCCGTGCCCGGCCGAAGGCGGCCCAGCACGGCACGCTGACGCCGGCGGCAAGAGCAGCGGCCCTCCACTGCACC
Organism: Acidimicrobiales bacterium; assembly: GCA_050744045.1. Taxonomy (GTDB): domain Bacteria; phylum Actinomycetota; class Acidimicrobiia; order Acidimicrobiales; family Palsa-688; genus JBOGGK01. The sequence goes on from JBOGGK010000075.1 coordinate 3,406, forward strand.
AGCCGGGCGGCACCTTCGGGGTCGGCAGCCGCCATCACGACGACGGTGGCCGCCCTTTGCAGCGCCAACCGGGTGGCCGAGAAGCGTTCTCCCCCGGCGGGCACGCCAAGCAGCCAACCAGTTTCGAGGAGGACGTGGTCGTAACAGTTGACCGCCTCGGAGAGCAGCCGGTCCAAGTGGGCGGCCGCGATGGGCGCAGCGGCAGCCGGCGGGCCACAGAGCACATCGAAGTGGCCGAGCGGTACTGTACCGTCGCCCCGGGCCCCAGAAAGTGCCCCGGGCAGGGCTCGCGCCCCCTGGCGCGCCCGGGCGAGCGCCCAAGCCAGCCCCAGCTCGGGCGAACGCAGGAGCCGAGAAGCCATGACCGGCGCTGCCTCTTCGGCCTCCACCACGATCACCCGGCCGCGCCTCGCCAAGTGCTCGGCCGCAGCCACTACTGCCTCGGTGAGGCCTGGGCCCCCGCTCACTTTGGTCCACGTACTGATATGGCCCCGGCCCCTCTTGGGCGCCGGGCTCGCCGAGGTGGGGCGCGCCCACAGACCCCAGTCGGGGGGGTCGGCCCGCCCGGGCCGGCGCGGGGCCAACTGCGAGATGAGCGCCATCAGCTCGGCCGGCGAGGCCGAAGCCGGGACCACCTGGTCGGCACCCAGGGCAGTGAGGTACTGCCGGCCCATGCCGGTGGCCGGGTCGAACAAGCCGACCACGTGGACGCCCCCGTCGTGAGCCCGGGCCACGTCGACGACGGAGAAAGTACGCATCACGTCGTCGAGCACGAGCACGTCGATCCTCGGCACGGCGCGGCGCAGCCCGGCCCGGTCCATCACGACTTCGGCCTCCACGCCTTGGCCGTGGTCGCGCACGTAAGAACGCAATGCGGCGCTCCATGGTGCCTTCGTGGCGGCAACGCCCAGCCGGAGGTTCGCCGCCATCACGGCCGCGCCCGCCCGGCGGAGCCCCGGCGCCCCGACGTCGAATAGCTCACCTGGCGCGTCGCCCGCTCCCCCGTGGAACGCACAACCTGCAGTTGGTCGTTGCCCGCGCCGCTGCCCTGGGCACCGAGGGCTGCCGTCAGGCGGAGAGCCTGGCTCTTGCCCACGGCTACGACGACGAAATAGTTCGCCTCCCCACCGCCGAGCACCCCGCTCGCCGCCGACGTCGGCGCCACCGCTACGACGCGGAGGCCCTGGGCCACGTAATAAGCCCCCTCCCCGCTCGAGGCCAGGACGTCCACCCGGTCGCCCGAGCGGATGGCACCGCCGTCGGCCTGCGCTACGGGCACGGCGACGCTCATTTCGCCCAACCTGGGGCCGCTTTGGGGCCTTGTGACCTCGCTCGCAGTTATCGGCTCCCCCGCCCGCAAAGCAACGCTGGCCACCCAGGCCCCGGCGAGCCGCGAGGGAGCGAGAAGGCCCCGGGCGAGGGCGCGGTCGCTGGCGTGGACGCTCACCAGCCGGGTGTCGGCCCCGACCACGGGCGAGCCGGCCGGTATGAACGAGCTCGCCACGACGATGCTTGTCATGGCCGACCGGTCCTGGAGGGCTTCGTAGGCGAAGCCAGCCGCCAGGACGGCGAGGACAATGGGTACGACGCTGGCCGTGGTGAGCCGGCGGGGCCGCCGTGGCACCGCCCCCCCGGCGCTGAGGCCGGGCGACGCGGTGCCAGACCTGCCCGCTGCGGCGAACGAGCGCTCAGAAGGCACTCGAAATGGCCCCCATTACTCCGGCGAAGGCAAGGAAGGGCCCCAGCGGCACAGGTCGCCGGCCTGCCGGCCCAGTGCCGCCGTTGCGGGCACCGAAACGCCCGAAGATCGCGGCCGCCAACGGCGCGCAAGCCAGTGCCACCGCTGACACGGGGGGCGAGAGCGCGGCCACTCCCCCGCCCACGAGGCAGGCCATCCGGACGTCCCCGAACCCGAGGTTTCGCGGCCTGGCCAACGACCAGGCGCCGTAGACGGCCCCCGCGGCACCGGCGGCGGCCCCGGCTCGCGCCAAGAGGCCCCAGTTGCCGGTGGCCCCCCCGGCAACGAGCAAGGCGCCGCAGGTGACCAGGGCAGCGGCCCGTACCAGAGGCGTGGGTAACACCAGACGCTCGGCGTCGACCAGCCCGAGGACCACGACCGCCGATGCCCAGCCGGCGAGCGGCACGAGAGCCAACTCGCCGGCCTGCCGATGAGCGCTGGCGACCAGGGCACCGGCAAGAGCACTGGCTGCCGCAGCGCTGGCGATGGCCCAACCTGGCCTGCGGGCCCGGGCCCCCGGCGTCCCCCGATCGAGCCGGGCCCAGCGGCCTCGCGCCGCTCTGGCCCGCGCCCACCCTGGGCCAGCACGGCGCGTCGCCAGGTACCCGTCAGTCCAGGACGTGGCCTCGGCGGCCAGTACCCAGCGTTCGAGGAGCGGGCTGCCCCCGGCCCACCATCCGGCCGCGCCGCCGCAGGCAGCCGTCACCAGGAGCACAGCAGTCAGTTCGGCAGGGCCCACGTCGCTCGCCTTTCCACTTGGTACCGGCGCACCAGGGGGCCCAATTTCAGGACCTTTTTACCGACGGCCTGCTTCGCTCCACCCACCCCGAGCCTCCTGACCCTTGGGGGTTCCCCGGCCCTATTTACATCATGGGGCGCCCGGGCGCAACCGGTCTGGCCGGCGGGGGCAAGCCTTCTTGGTTATGAAATTTCCGCTTGTCCGATTTGGGAATTTCGCGGCGAGCTCTCAGCGGGCGAGCAAGCCCTCGTAAAGCTCCAGGTAGCGAGCGGCCAAGGCCTTCAGCGAATGCCCGGCCGCCCGCTCGTACGCCGACTCCTTCATCGCCTTCACCTCCGGGCCGCCGGCCAGCGCCTCCTCGAGCGCTCGCGCCAGAGCCGCGGCATCCCCAGGGGGCACGAGCAAGGCGTCCCGACCGGGGCGTGCCACCTGGGCGTAACCAGGGATGTCGCTCGCCACGACGGCTGCCCGGGCCGCCATGCCCTCTAGCAGCACCACGCCGAAGCTCTCGCCGTGGAGCGAAGGTGCAGCAAGGACGTCAGCACCGCGCAGCCTCCTCAGCTTCTCCTCCTCCCCCACCGTGCCCAACCACTCGAAACGGGCGTCGCCCAGGGTGGACCCGCGCAGGCTGGTGTGCTGAGGCCCGTCGCCTACGACCCAGATCTTGGCATCCACCCCGTGCTTGACTACTGCTTCGACGAGCACGGCAAGGCCCTTGCGAGGCTCGTGGCGGCCCAGGAAAAGTACCGTCGGCCCCGAAGTGGGCCACGGCTCCACCGTGTTCACCAGGTCGACGTCGATGCCGTTCCACACAAGCTCGTAATCGCCTCCCAATGCCTGGCGGGCAGTTGCCAGCGCGAGGCCCGAAACCGCGCAGCGTAGTGCCAACCGGCGCAACGCCCACCGACCGGGGCCCTTGATGCCCCGGTACCACGTGATGTCCCCGGCGCGGTGGAAAGTGCCCACGAGCGGGCCGTCACTGAAGAGCAGGGCAGTGAGCGTGGGCCCGGGGACCAAAGGTTCGTGCAAGTGGACGATGTCGAAACGCTCGTCGCGGAGCACCCGGATAGTGCGCAGGGCAGCCGCCGGGTCCGGGGCGATAGGGGCAATAGAACCGTTGGCCGCGGTCGGCACCGATGCCCCCAAGGGGGAGACCCAGGGATCGGGCGGGGGGCCGTCGCAGGGGGCCAGGACGCGCGCCTCCACCCCGGTTGCCCGCAATGCCCGGGCGATGCCGAGGACCTGGCCCTGCACCCCCCCGGGGGTGCTGAGGCTGTAGGGGCAGATCACACCGACGCGCATGCCCGCCCTTCGGCCGGGCTCCCCGCCCCATTACCCCCGGCCCTCAGCTGGGGGTCGTCCGGCCAGTGGGGCTGGAGGATGTGCCACTGGGTTGGCTCCCGGCGCACCAGTAGCTCCAGTTCGCCCGCCAGCGACTGGGTCCCCTGGCGCACGAGGTCGCGGAAACCCCCCCGGGCCGGGAGGACGAGACGGGGCCGGAACTCGAGGCGATGGGCGTCGGCCGCCCGGCCATGGTAGATCGCCGCGGCGAGCAGCGGAGCCTTGGAGCGCAGCGCCAGCGTGACTGGGCCGGCCGGCATCATCACCCGCCCCCCGAAAAAGTCGACCTCCACCCCCGCCACCGGGCCGACGAGGCGGTCCGACAGGAGGCAGACCACGTGGTTGGCTGACAGGGCGCGCAGTATGGCAGCCCCCGCGCCAGCGCCCACCGCCACGACCTGCATCCCGAGGCGTTCCCGGAAGCCGGCGAACCACTCGAAGAGCTCGGGTGGGCGCAATGGTTCCACCGCGACCGTGACTGGCAGGCCGCGGCCCACGAGGTACATGGCCCCCCACTCCCAACCCCCGAGGTGAGGGGCAGCCACGATCACGCCCCTACCGAGTGCCCTGGCCGCGTCCAAGTGCTCTTGGCCGACCACCGACACCCCGGCAGCGACCTCGGCTTTGCTCAACGACGGCAGCAGGAGGCTCTCCGCCCAGTAACGGCCATAGTTGGCGAAGACCTCGGCGACCATCCGGCGGCACTCGCTCGACCGGAGTGGGCGGCCGGCGACCCTGGCCATATGGGACGCCACGAC
>JBOGGK010000076.1:0-2255 GCA_050744045.1 Acidimicrobiales bacterium
GACACCGGCGGGCTCCAGCTCGACGAGACCGCCGACCCCTTCCTGGCCGCCTGGGAGGCGGGCCTGGCGGGGGACACCACGCTCTACCGGAACCACGTCAAGGCGGCTGCCGACTTCTTGGTGGCCAACGGGCCGGAGACCCCGAGCAGCGTGGAGCGCTGGGAGGAACAAACGGGCTACTCGCCCTCCACGATGGCCGACGAGGTCGCAGGGCTCGTGGCTGCGGCCAGCATCGCCCAAGCCCAGGGCGACCCCCAGTCGGCCCGGCTGTTCCTCGCGACGGCTGACGATTTCCTCCGCCTCACGCTAAAGACCACGGTCACCACCGACGGCCCGCTCTCGTCGAGCCCGTACTTCATGCGCCTGGACAAGACCGGCGACCCTGACCAAGCGGGCGTCAGCTATAGCTTGGGCAACGGCAACAACACCCCAGTTGACCAGCGGAGCGTCATCGACCAGGGTTTCTTGGAGCTGACCCGCCTCGGCGAGCTGCCCGCCGGCGTCCCCCTCGTCACCAGTTCGCTCGGCGTCGTGGCCAGGGCGATAGACGTGAGCACCCCCTCGGGCACCGGCACCTTACGGTACAACGGCGACGGCTACGGCGATTGCGAGGCGGGCACCGTCACCAACCCGGCCGACCCCGCCGACACCACGAGCACCTGCAGCACCACCGGTGCCCCGTGGGCGCCGACGTCCACCGGCACCGGGCACCCCTGGCCGGTGCTCTCGGGTGAGGACGGCGAGTACCAGGTGCTGGCCGGCGACCTGCCTGCGGCCACCGCCGACCTCGACTTCATGCTCGGCTCCGCCTCGGGGGTGGGCCTCGTGCCCGAACAGGTATGGGACTTCGCCGGCGTCCCCCCCTCCTCCTACGGGTCGGCCCCCGCCACCGCCTCGATCGGTTTCGTCGACGGCCAGCCCGACGGCTCCGCCGCCCCTCTCACCTGGGCGCAGGCCCAGCTGCTACGCCTCATCCGGGACATGGCCGAGGGCAGCTTGGTCGACCAGCCGAGCGTCGTCGCCAAGCGCTACCTAGCGGGCCCGCCCGCGTTGGCACCGTTGACCGTCACCGCTCCGTTGGCGGTGAGCGGCGGCAACGTCCCCCCCGACATGGCCCGCCCGAGCGCCACGGTGGACAGCACGGGCTTGACGGTCACCGCCACCACCGTCCCCGGTGCCACCGTCGACGTGGCGGTGACGGGGACGGGGCTGGGCGCCTCGGCCCCCACTACGACCATCACCACCGCCACCGCGGGCACCGACGGCGGCGTCTCGGTGCCAGTGGACCTCCAGCCCGGCACCAACTCGGTCGAAGTCGCCAGCTCGGCCCCGGGGGCCACGAACGAGGCTCTTTTCACCGTAGACAACCTCTTGGTCCCCGGCACCGTCGTGCTCGACGCGCCCGCCCCGCCCGACGGGGGCAACGGGCCGGGCACCTACGCCTACCCCACGGCGACCAACGCCCCCGGGGTGCCCACCTTCCCGCCCGGGGCGTTCAAGCTGAGCGGGCTCACCGTCATCGACTCGGGCTCTACCGTCACCTTCCAGGTCGGGATCGCCAACATGGTCAGCACTTTCGGCCAACCCGACGGGGCGCAACTCGTGGACCTGTACATCCACGCGCCGGACGGCGAGGTGCCTGCCGGCGAGCTCGAGTCGACGGCCCCCGCCGGCTACTGGAACTACTCGGTCGCGCCCGCCGACGCCTGGGACCAGCTGATCGAGGTGGACGGCTTCGGCACCGACTTGTGGGTGACGCCGGCGACGACCTCGAGCACCGTGCCCGGCATCGGCCACCAGTACCAGCCCAACAGCCCCGTCGTAGGGTCCCCGGAGATCTCGGTGGCCTCTTTGAGCCCGACGGCCAACGGCTACACGCCCGGGGTGATCTCGGTCACCGTGCCTGCGAGCCTCCTCGGCGCACCGGCGAACGGGGGCTCGTGGAGTGGGTGGGCCTTCACGGTGACCCTCACCGGCCAGGACGGCACCGGCGGGGGCAACGACGACGCCCGCGTTTTCACCGCCACGCCGGGGCAGTACAGCTTCGGGGTTTGCCTGCCGGGGGGCACGAGCCCCATTTGCGCCGTCGCGCCCAGCCAAGTGCCCTATGTGATGGACATGGTCCCCCCGGCCGGCGTCGACGTGCGGGCCGAGCTCGACCCGCTCCCCGGCCCCGTCGTGGTGCATGGCGTCACCGTGCCTGAGCTGCCGGGCCGTGGCCCCCGCCGGCCTCCCGCCGCTCAGCCGCCCCCGCC
>JBOGGK010000077.1:0-3091 GCA_050744045.1 Acidimicrobiales bacterium
GCCCCAGACCGTGCCCCACTCGGAGCGCGCCTGCCAGTGCTGGCGGGTCACGTGGCCGAGAGCCGGGAGGTCCGGGCCCACCAGTACGTCGACCTTCTTGGTCCGCCCAGAGACGGCGACGATCTCCCCGGGTTGCCCGGCCCCGCTACTCGGGTGGCGCCCAGGTGGACCTCCCTGCGGTGTGCTTTGCCCTGCTCGTTCCTCGCCGGGCAGGTAGTTTTGCCCTGGTACCCGGTCAGCACGGCACGGGCAGAGGGCACGGGCAGAGGAGAGGTGCGCTGAGGTGGACAAGCAACTGGTGGTGGCACCGGCGTCCGGCCGGGCCCTGCGGGGGCGCCTCCGCGCCCCCGGGGACAAGTCGATCTCCCACCGGGCACTGCTGGTCGCTGCCCGTGCGGAGGGCCGGACCCGCATCCGGGGCCTATCCCGGGGGGAAGACGTCCGCCACACCCTGGAAGCTGTGGTCGCGCTGGGTGCCGGTGCCGAGCGCTCTGAGCGGGAGCTTTACATAGACGGCGGCGCCCCGCGCCTGGGCGAGCCGGGGGCGGTGGTCGACGTGGGCAACTCCGGCACGGGGATCCGCTTGCTGGCCGGCTTTGCCGCTGCCATCGACGGCCTCACCGTGCTCCAAGGGGACGCTTCGGTCGCCCGCCGGCCGATGGGCCGGGTCGCAGTCCCGCTGCGGTCGATGGGAGCCAGTGTCGACGGCCGCCAAGGGGGGCGCTTGCCCCCGCTCGTCATCCGGGGCGGCCACCTGGTCGGCATCGATTACGAGCTACCGGTCGCGAGCGCCCAGGTGAAGTCGGCCGTGCTGTTCGCCGGCCTGGTCGGCTCGGGCACGACCACGGTGCGCGAGCCGGTGCCTACCCGGGCCCATACGGAGGAAATGTTGGCCGCTGCCGGCGCCGACATCGAGGTACGCCCGGTCGGGGCCGGTTTCAGCGTGGCCGTGCGCCCCAGCGCGCTCCATGCTCACGACATCGACGTGCCGGCGGACCCATCCCAGGCGGCCTTCTGGGCCGTGGCCGCCTGCATAACCCCGGGCAGCGACCTCGTCCTGGAGGACGTGTACGTCGGGCGGGGCCGGGCCGGGTTCCTCCATGTGCTCGCCCGCATGGGAGCCGACCTGGAGTTGGAGAACGAGGACCGCGCCCGCCACACCGCCGACCTCCATGTCCGTTCGGGCCCGTTGGTGGCCACCGACGTGAGGGGGCCGGAAGTGGCGTCGTTGATCGACGAGGTGCCTGTTCTTTCCGTGGCGGCGGCCTTTGCCGAGGGGACCACCACTTTTTCCGACGCCTCCGAGTTGCGGGTGAAAGAGACGGACCGGGTGGCGACGACCGTCGAGCTCCTGCACTCCCTAGGTGGGTGGGCCGAGCCCGCACCCGACGGCTTGGCGGTGACAGGCAGCGGAGGGGCGCCTCTCGGGCCTGGTCGCGTCGAGTCCTACGGCGACCACCGGATCGCGATGGCGGCAGCGGTGGCCGGGCTGGGCGCCCGCGGCCCGGTGACGGTGAACGGCTGGGACGCCACCGCCACCAGCTATCCCGGCTTCGAGGAAGACCTCGTCCGGTGCCTGAGTTGAACCCAGCCCAGCGCCGGGTGGTGGCGATCGACGGGCCAGCGGGGAGTGGCAAGTCCACGGTGGCCAAGGCGGTGGCCGAGAGGCTCGGGACCGACTACCTGGACACGGGCGCCATGTACCGGGCCGTGGCCTTCATGGCCATCCGCCGCGGCGTGGACCCCGAAGACACCGACGTGGTGGCCAAGCTGGCGGCCGGCATGAGCCTCGAGGTGGCGGAGCGGGTGCTCGTGGACGGGGTGGACGCGACGATCGAGGTGCGCAGCCCCGAGGTGACCCGGGCCGTGAGCGTGGTCGCCGCCAACCCGGAGGTGCGCAGGGAGCTCGTCCGGCGCCAGCGGGAATGGGCGGCCGAGCACGGCGGGGGAGTGGTGGAGGGCCGCGACATCGGCACCGTCGTCTTTCCCGGGGCCCCGGTCAAGGTGTTCATGACCGCGAGCGACGAACAGCGGGCGCAGCGCCGCAGCCAGGAACTGCTCGACATGCACTACGACGAGGTGGCGGCGGACATCGCCCGGCGGGACCACGTCGACTCCACCCGCCAGTACGCTCCGCTGGCGCCGGCGCCGGACGCGGTCGTCGTCGACACCACCAGCAGCAGCGTGGGCGAGGTGGTCGATCTGGTCCTGCGACTGGCCGCCGAAGCGGGGCTGGCGTGACCGAGGTCGAACGGGGGGCGGCTGCGGGGCTGGCTGCTCCAGGCGCCGGTGCCGCCTCAACCCCGGCCGCCGCTCTGCCGTCCCGGGCCGCGCTCAGCTGGTGGAAAGTGGCCCGAGCGCTAGTCCTGACCCCAGGGTGGTTCTTCTGGCGGCCGGTCATGGTAGGCAGGGAGAACCTCCCCCAAGCGGCCCCGTACATCCTCGCACCGGTCCACCGCTCGTACGTCGACACCTTGCTCTGCTGCTACCTCACCAGGCGCCGACTGCGGTTCATGGCAAAGTCGGGGGTCTTTACGAAGCCGTGGGCGGCGAAGCTGTTCAGTTCGCTCGGTGGTTTCCCCGTCCGCCGGGGCGCCCCGGACCGGGAGGCGCTACAGAATTGCCAGCGGGCGTTGGCCGCTGGCGAACCCGTGGTGCTGTTTGCCGAAGGCAGGCGCAGCTCGGGGCCTGTCGTGGCACCTTTGTTGGCGGGGCCCGCCTACTTGGCACTGCGCGCCAACCTACCGGTCGTCCCCGTCGGAATCGCCGGGTCTGAGCAGTCCATGCCGATCGGGGCCAGCCGGGTACGCCCTGTCCGCATCTACCTGGTAGTGGGCAGGCCCATCTGGCCGCCTCCCCGCAGCGGTGTCGGGCGGGTACCGCGGACCATGGTCGACCAGTTGACAGGCCGCTTGCAGTCTGAGCTGCAGGCCGCCTTCGACCAGGCCAGGTCGATGGCCAGCGACTAGTAGCGTCGGCATCGGCAACCTCCTTGGTGCCCCCGCCGGGCGCCCTCGCCAGCCGCTCGCCAGCAACGCGCCGGCGCACCTCGCCGGGGCGCTCACCAGCCGCCCGCCAGTCGGTCGCCAGC
>JBOGGK010000078.1:0-7438 GCA_050744045.1 Acidimicrobiales bacterium
AAACAGCACTGGCGCCGGCAAACTCGGGGAGCACCGCAGCGGCCTCGAGGATGGAAAACGCGACGCCTTCGAACGCCGCCCGCACGAGGTCTGCCCGGTCGTGGCGCAACTCCAGGGACGAGAACGCCCCCCGGGCGGCCGTGTCCATGGACGGCGAGCGGGCGCCGGCCAAGTGAGGTACGAAAAGCGCCCCGTTGGCACCAATAGGCGTGGTCGCGAGCATTTGGTAGGCCTCGTCCCAGGTCGCACCGAAAGCTCTGAGCACCCAGGAAAGCGCCACCCCGGCCGCCTGCACCGCGGCCAGCGCGTACCACCGCTCAGGTTGGGCCGAGGCAAAAACGTGGTAGCGCAGGCCCGGATCTGGCCCCGGCCGTCCCCGCACGGTCACCACTTGAGCGGCCGACCCGACGGTGAGCTGCACAGGGCCAGGTTTGTCCAGCCCGCTGCCTACGAGCGCGGCGGCGGTGTCGGCACAACCGAAGATCACCGGTACCCCAGGAGGCAACCCGAGCTCTCCGGCAGCCTCGGCGCCGAGGTGGCCGGCCACGGCGCTCGAGGTGCCAAGTGGGGCGAGGAGGCCCTTAGGGAGGCCGAGGGCCTCGACGAGCGGCACGGCCCAGTTGCCCTGGGCCAGGTCGAACAAAAGCGTGCCTGAAGCGTCGCTCGGCTCGCTTCCGGCCTGGCCGACGAGCCGGAGCCGCAGCCAGTCCTTGGGCTGGAGAGCCCACTCCGCCCGTTGCAAGATCCCGGGTTCGTGAGCGGCCATCCAATGCAGCAGCGGCCCAGCCATACCGGGCACGAGCGGGTTCCCGAGCACTGAGAACAAGTTTTCGGGCAACGCCCGGTAGGCGTCGAGGTCGGCCTGCGCCCGCCGGTCGAGCGACAGCATCGCCGGGTACAGCGGCGTCCCGTCCGAGCGTGCCAGCACCACGCCGTGCATCTGGCCCGACAGGCCGACCGCCCTCACCTCCGCCGAGGCGCCCGAGAGGGCTCCGCGGACGGCCGCCTTCACCGACAGCCACCAGTCTTGCGGTGCCGACTCGATCCACCCGGGGTGGGGAGCGGAGAGCTGGACGGGCGCCGAGGCCATGTTCAACTGCTCGCCGCGCGGGCCCAGGAGGACCACCTTGGCAGAGCCCGTACCGAGGTCGATGCCGAGAGCGCAAACGTCCATCGCCACCGGCCCACTCAGGCCGAGCCTGCGGAGTGATCAGCGGGCGGGCGCCGAGGCCGTTGGCCCGGTCCGGCATAGCCTGGCTTCAGGATCGCTGGGGCCTGGTCGTACCCCCGCCTCCGGCCCGCGTCCCGCGCCCCGAGCGAAGTGAAATAGCCGGCCGCCACCGCCTTGGGTACCACCATCTGCCAGGCGTCCAGCACGAGCTCGCGCATCTCGACGACATCCAGGGCCCCGAGGCGGGCCCTCACCCAGTTGTAGCGGAGGTCCGAAACCACCGGCATCAGGAACTTGCCCGGGCCCGAGGCAACCAAGAGCTCTCGCTCCTCTTTGGGGAAGCCGAAGCCCATCAGGGTCTCGTCGCGCGAGAAGGCCAGGTAGACGATCCGGCCCACACGGAACTTCACGCGGTCGCGGACGAGCACCTCGTAGGAGCGGGGCAGTCCCGAGGCCACCGCCCGCACGTCGCCGACGGTCACCATGTCAAGAGCCTTGCACCCGCGGCGTCACACCACCATCGATGCTCACCCGACGGTTGGAGCGGCCCTACGGGGGCCACTGCCAAGGGACGACGGGCACCACCCTGTGCTCCCCTGCCCTGTCGACGTCGAGCCTCACCTTCTCGCCGGGATAAAGCCGGGATAAAAAGCTGGGATAAAGCCGGGGAAAAAAGCGCCACCTGGTCGATCACGGCCGGCCGAGCAAGATCCCGGGCCGCGGCGCCGGCAGAGCGCCGCCAGTGTTTGTCGGCCCCCGAGCCCCTCGTAGCACCCGACCGCCTGGGCGGGCGAGCCTTGACGACCGGACCTCCAGCGTCCGGAGCACACTTCTAGCAAACCCGGAAGCGGGAGCCGGGGAGCAGGCGCGCACGTGAGGCTCGAGGACTGGCGCTATCGGTTACGAACGCTACGTAGGCGCGGCAGGCTCACGCCGCCTCCGTCGGTGAGCCGGTAGCGGGGTTGCATCCGGCCTGCCTCGGGTGGCGGGGTCGCTTGGGGGGACGAAGGCCCGTTTGCTCTTGCCCTCGACCAGCGCCCAGCCCTCGGTCGTCTCAGCCGGTGGTGAAAGGCACAGAGCCGGTCGAATAGGTCGAACGCCGTCACGTGGGTGGCCGCCCAGGGCTCCCTGTGGTCGGACTGCAAGAAGCTCGACCGGGTCGAGCAGCCCTCGGCGGCAGGTCGGGAAGAGCCAATCGAGCGCGGTGCGCTGGGCCGTAGCGACCGGTTGGCATGTACCCGGCGCCTTTGCTCCCCGGCGTCTTCTGCTTCTGCCCTGGCCCGGTTGGCCTCGTCGGCAAGCTCGCTCAGAGGCCTGTTGCGGGCGACTTCGAGCAGCCGGGACTTGGCCGCGAGATGGGCGTCGGCTGGAGCATCGGGATCTCCCTCGCTGGCGACCGCCGAGCACCATGTAGCCGGTCCGCTCGGCGAAACCGACCGTCCGCTGGCGGTCCTCCTCGTCGGCCAGGGCGAGCATGTCCGAAAGCGTGTGGGTCACGAGCGCCTGGCCGACGCCCCGGGTGCGGTTGAGCGTGTGAGCGCGGCCACCCTCGCCACCATGCCCTTGGCGGCCTGCAGCACACGCCAGAGATCGTCGATCACGACGAAGCGGTGCACCTCGGGCCCTGCCCCGGCTTCGGCCAGGGCCTGGGCGGCCCGATGCCGGCGAAGCCCTCGGCCCAGCAGGCGAGGTGCCGGCGGGGAGCTACTGGGCGCCGGCTTGGGCGCGGCCTCTCGTCCTGGTGGTGGCCGTGGCTTTTGTCGTCGCCTGGCGCCAGGGCAGGTCCCACGCCATCGACCGCTCTGCACACAACCTGGCGAGGGACAGGGGCCCTTCGCGTTACAGGGAGGGGAAAGCCAAGTTGGCACCTGGGGTTTTCACCGGCCCCAGCCCAGTCACCGGCGCGGTCGTGCCTGGCGCCAAGTTGCCGCTCCGGGCGACCTGGGAGGACATGCTCACGGTGGCCGCAGGACCGAGGACCGGGCGCTTCGATGCCACCGGCGGGGAGCGGGCCCTGTTCGCCCTGAGCGCCTCCCATCAACAACCGCTCGTGATCCCGAGCCGGGGGGCGTAGAGGCCAGGCTGGCCGCGACCGAAGCGCGGCGGCGACGACGACGCTCCCCGAGGTGGCGGGCGGTGCGCGCAACTGGGACTAACGGTTCTGCTGGGTACGAGACTCTGCTTTCGTCCTGGGCGCCCTGCTCCGCCTCGGCTGCGTGGAGGAAGCGGACGCCTTTTTCTGGTGGCTCATGCAGGCCTCTCAGCTCACCCACCCCCGCCTGCGGGTCCTCTACCGCCTCGACGGGGGGCCCAGGCAGCTGAACGGACGCTCCCGCTCGCCGGGTATCGGGGTTCGACCCCAGTCCGGGTCGGCTAGGTCCTGGCGTCCAAGCGCCAACCGAGGGACCATTCCTGGGCAGGCACCTCGCCGGCGGCCCTGGAGAAAGCCCATAACGCGGCCGTCACCGCGCGGCGCTCCTTGGCTGGCAGGCGGGCCACGATGACCGCCAGTTCCGCGTTGCGCCGGCGAGCGACTTCGGCCACCAGGTCTCGTCCTGGCGGTTCGAGCGCCACCAACGGCACGGCCACTATCTACGGCACGCCGAGGGCAAGCGCCACGGGGACTTACCGGGTGACGGTCACGGCGTCGAACGGGATAGGCAGTGAAGCCGTCCAGTCGCTCCTTATCAATTTCGCCCGTCCGCCGGCCATCACGAGCGGGGCGAGGTTCCTAGTGCCCCCCGGGCGTCACAGCACCATAACCGTCACCACGTCGGGCACGCCGACGCCCCGGCTCAGCGAAAGCGGGGCCCTGCCCCCGGGCATCGCCTTCCGGACCAACGCCAACGGCACGGCCACCATCTCGGGCACGGTGCCCACGAACGTGAAGGGCACGTACCGGGTGATGCTCACGGCCACGAACGGGGTCGGCATGCCGTACAGCCGGCAGTTGCTGCTGAAGGTGAGCGGCCCTCCCACGCGTAGCTCCGCTTCGGGGCGCGGATATTGGTACACCACTTCGGAGGGAGAGGTCCTTGGCAAGGGCGCGGCGCTGATCGCCCCGAGCCATGCCCACCGACTGAGCCACGTCGTCGCCATGGCTGCTATCCCCGACCACGGCGGTTACTACGTCGCCACCGCTACCGGGCGCGTGTACGCTTACGGCGGCGCTCGTTGGTACGGGTCGGCGGCGAGGCGTCACTTGGCGGGCAAGGTCGTCGCCATTTCGGTGACGCCCCGGGACCGCGGCTACTACCTCGTCACGAGCGGGGGCAATGTCTTCGGCTTCGGTGACGCCCGGTTCTACGGCTCCAGTGCCGGTCGCCATACCCCGCCCGTCGCCGCCTTCGGTACCACCCCTCGCGCCAATGGCTACTGGTTGGTGACCACGGACGGCAATATCTACCCCTTCGGCGGCGCCCACTTCTATGGCTCGCCGGCCCGCCGTAACATACCCCCGGTGGTGGCCTTTGCCGCCACTCCGAGCGGCCACGGCTACCGTGTCGTGACCACCAAGGGCAACGTGTTCGCCTTCGGTAACGCCCGCTTCCACGGCTCCTCCGCCGGCCGTACGCTGCGCGGTGAGGTCACCGGGTTCGCGGTCGACTTCTAGTGCCCTGACCACCAACCGGGTGCCCTGACCATCGCGCGCGCTCCAGAGTGCATGAAATGAGAGTGATGTTGTCTTGAGGTCGGTGGGACGTGCTCCGACCGCCCGGATAGACGAGGCTGAGCTGCCCGCCCGGGTGCCGACATCGCTGTTGGCGGCACGGGAGGCGCGCTGAACCCAACGTCCTCGTCGCTTCGGGGCAACGAAGGCGAGCTCAGCCGGTTCCAGCCGTCGCGACGACCGGCCGACCCCAGGGGGGCATGACGCTCCGAGCGAAGACGGGCCCGCTCTCGGCGCAGACGCTCGCTCATGGCCGGGTCGGAGTCGTGCTCGTTGCGCCAAAGCCAGGTAGGCGCGCAGCC
The DNA here is from genome assembly GCA_050744045.1 of Acidimicrobiales bacterium. Lineage (GTDB taxonomy): Bacteria > Actinomycetota > Acidimicrobiia > Acidimicrobiales > Palsa-688 > JBOGGK01. The sequence continues at coordinate 5,144 of JBOGGK010000078.1, forward strand.
GGCCGGTCAGCACCGGGTGGTTGGGATAATAGCTCGCTGGCGCTGGTACCGTTGCCTACCCGAGGCCTTGCCGGGCTCCAGCGCCGGCATCGCCGGCGCCCCACAGCTTCTGGTATCGACCGGCCAGGCTGGGGACGCCGTCTTGACCTTCCACCAACGGGAAGGCGTTAGCTTGGCACAGGCGAGCCTTGGGGACCTCCGGCCCACTGGTGTGCGTTACGTGTAGTTTTCACACGAGCAGTTCACGAGAAGCACGGGTATCGATGACCACAGGTTCTGGGTGTCGGATAAGTAGGCGCTTGTGGCTATGAGCTCTCGTCGCAGGGCGCAGTCAGCCGGGGGGAGCTTGCTTGTCTGTGCAGCGCTGCTCCTGTTTGGCGCAGGCGCGAGTACGACCGTAGCGGCCCCGGTGGGCGGGACAGCCACCCGCGCTTCGCCTCGGTCGATGGCGGGAGCGCCACCGGCCGCCACGGCCGGCCGCCCCGCCCCTTTGGCGAGCCGGCTTGCTCGCGATCGGCGCACAAAGAAGCCCGTGCGCACCGTGGCACCTCTCAGGGTGACGTCTATCACCCCGTCCAACCGGGCCACCGGCATAGGTCCCAAGGGCCCGATCGGCGTGACGTTCTCGGCCCCCTTGGCGCCGGGCTCCCCCATGCCCCACCTGTCGCCCGAGGGTGCTGGCACATGGGCCAGGGGCGCCCCCAACAAGCTGACTTTCAGGCCAAGTTCGCCGTTCGTGCCCTTGAGCAGCCTTACCCTCACCGTACCTGGGGGTAGGAGAGGGGTGGAGGGGCCCAATGGCGCCCGCCTGGAGCGCTCGGTCGTGGCCAGCTTCCAGGTCCGCGACGGCACTGTCCTGCGGCTCCAGCAGGTGCTTTCCTTGCTGGACTACTCACCGCTGGCTTGGGAGCCGTCGGGCAGGGCCATCCCTGACCTAGGCACGTCCGCTCAGCTGGAAGCTTTTTACAACCCTCCTGCCGGCACCTTCAGCTGGCGCCAGGCGGGCTGGCCGGCGCAGCTCACATCGCTGTGGAAGCGCGGCGAATTTAACGCGATGACCGCTGGCCTGGTCATGGAGTTCCAGGCAGACCACTCCCTCACCCCCAACGGGCACGCTACTGCCGGCCTGTGGAACGACTTGCTCCACGCCCTGGCTGCCCATGACCTCAATGGAGGGGGCTACACCTTCGGTCTGGCGGACAGGGCCCCGCCGGAGAGCTTCACGGTCTGGAAAGACGGCAGGGTCGTGCTGAAGAGCCCGGCCAACACCGGGGTCGGGGGCGCGGCCACCCCCGACGGGGTCTTCCCTGTCTTCGCCCGCTACCGGCGCCAGGTGATGAGAGGCACCGACCCGGTGACAGGGTCTCACTACGCGGACCCCGTCCAGTACGTGGCCTATTTCCACCACCAGGACGCAGTGCACTACATTTACCGTGCCGACTACGGCATCCCCCAGAGCCTCGGATGCATCGAGCTCCCGTTGGCCCAGGCTGCACAAGCCTGGCCCTACCTTGCCTATGGGACCCTGGTGAGGGTGACCGGCTGAGCCCACCGCCCCAGCCGCCTCCGGCGTCATCGAGGTTGCCACGGAGGCGCTCTCCTCATGCCACGTCCTGCTGTATCTCGTCAGCACCCCTCTCATCTTCTCAGCGAGCGAGCGCCGATGCCGGCTGCCCAACGAGCCGGTGAGGGCCCGTCACACGTCGTGTCGTAGGAGCCCCGGGGGGGAGCCTGGAAGTTGGTGCGACGAGGAACGAGCAGCAGTGAGTGGCCACGGAGCCTCTCGATCAACCATGCCCCCCTTGGTCGAAAGCGCCCCAAGTGCCCCAGCACACCCGCCCGCCACCTCGGTCCCGTTGTGCCTCCCAGGGGAGAACAGGTAACCCACAGCCTCCCCCGGCTGGTCTCCCCGCGCGACCTTGGCGATCACTCCTCCGCCCCCCTGGGTAGTCCTTCGGGTGCGCCATGAGGAGCCCGGCCAGCTCCACCAACCGCTCCATCGCCGCCTCCGCTCCGGGCATGCAGGACTCGACACCGTCGGGCAGTTCCCGCCGCTGGTTGCCTATGCGCGAGCTGGTTCAGGTTCGTGCACGCCCCGTGGAGGTCCCTCCTCGCCGCGAGGAACTCGCGGTAAAGAGCACGCCGGGCTAAGAGCGAAGGCCGCCCTTCGGGCCGCCGGCTCGACCAGGTCACTCGTTCGGCGCTGCAAAACGCGGCTTCGATCGTGGGCCTGTTCCTCACCACCGAGGCGGTCATCGTCGACAAGCCCGAGGAGAAGCAGCCCGTCGGCGCCGG
>JBOGGK010000079.1:0-8332 GCA_050744045.1 Acidimicrobiales bacterium
ACCCGTCGGAGGACGAGCTCCGGGTCGGCCTTGGGAGGACCGGCAAGGACCATGGTGTCCTCAGCCACTTTGTAGCTGCCCCGGTCCTCGGGGCGCTTGTCCCGGTCCCGTTCGGCCACGTAGTCGACTGGGGTGGCAGTGGCGAGGTCCTGGGCGGCCAGGGTGGCGGCGTCGACGTAGGTCTTGGACGCCGGGGCAATGAAGTCGACCTTGGCTTGGGCCATGGCGGCCAGGTTCGTATAGGAGACGAGCTTGGAGTCGCCCACCACCAGGAAGCGGCGCTCGCCTGCCAGCTTCTTCAGCTCCTCCATGGCCGGGACCACCTGGGCCACCTCCCCGGTGCCGCCGTCATAGGCCCGGTGGAACACCGCTAGCAACGGCAACCCTCCCTACACATTCTCGATCTCCGCGGGCAGCCTGCCGGCCGGCCTTTCCCACAGGTGTACTGAGCGGCACGACCTACCGTGGCCGGGACGTATTTCTTCACGGTGCAGGTGACCGATGCGGCCAGCAGTACCGCCACGCAGAGCTATAGCAATTTCGTTGTCAAGCGGTCGCTCCCGGCGCGCCGACCGGCGTGAGCGCTACGGCTGGGGATGCCCAGGCGAGTCACTTTCACCCCGCCGGCCAGCAACGGCGGATCCACCATCACCGGCTATACCGCGATTAGCAGCCCGGGCGGCTTCACCGGTACCTGCGCCAGTTCGCCTTGTGTCGTCACCGGACTGACCAATGGTACGTCCTACACCTTCACCGTGACCGCGACAAACGCGGCCGGCACCGGTCCTGCCTCGACGGCGTCGAACTCTGTGACGCCCAAGGCCAGCCAGACGATCACGTTCGCCAACCCCGGCGTGCCGAACTTCGGGTCTCCCACGCTGACGGCCTCCGCCAGTTCGGGACTCACCGTGACCTACACGTCTTCTACGAAGAGCTGTGCACCGTTTCTACGAGGAGCTGTGCACCGTCAACCCGGGTGGGGTGTTGACGCTGGTGTCGGTGGGTTCTTGCACCGTCACGACATCTCAGGCCGGTGACGGGCGTTCACAGCCGCGGCACCGGGTACCGCAGACCTTCACGGTGAGTTTCCCTGCGTCGACCGGCTACTGGCTGGTGGGGCGCGGTGGCGGTGTCTTTGCCTTCGGCGACGCCCACTCCACGGCTCTGCCAGCAACCTCCACCTGAGCGAACCGATCGTCGGGATCACTCCAGACCCGCTGACCGGCGGGTATTGGCTCGTCGGAGCCGACGGCGGCGTTTTCGCCTACAACGCCCCGGTCTTCGGCTCCGCCAGTGGCAGGCCTCTGGCCCAGCCGATAGCCGGAATGGCGGCTGCGTCTGGGCGGTGATTCTTCCGGCCAGTCCGTCGACCGCAGACTGCGATAGCGACTCGGGCTATTGGCCGCCGTCCGGTTTCCCGATTCCCATCGCCGGGCCCTCCGAGTGCTCGCCAGCCCCCGTTACCGAGGCTCCTTCGCAGCGTCTCGAACACCGACAGGCCCTGGGCGGCGAGCCCGACGGCCACGTCGCTGACCCCCTGGAACCGTTGAGCACGGTGAGACTAGAGCCGGATATCCCGGCCGCAGCAGCCTGCACGAGGGCGGGAAGCATGTCGACGAGTTTGTTGACAGCGATGAGCGCCTGGTTCTCCCCGGAGAGGGCCTCGGCCCGAGCGTTGATCGCGTCGGCGTCCGCCTGGGCGGTGGCCCGCTGCGAGTATGCCTGAGCCTCGGCCTTCGCCTTCTCGGCGTCGGCTGCCTGGGCGGAGACCCGCTGGGCGTCACCCTCGGCATCGGCGAGCTTGCGCCGCCGGGCAGATTCGGCCTCAGTGTCGAGGAGCGTCGTATCGCGGTTGGCCTCTGCCATCGCGCGCTGGCGGAAGGCTTCGGCCTCGGTGCACCACGTAGCCCAATAAGACGCCGGGCCGGTACTCCGAACCCATCCCCGAGGTGCCGATCAGGGACAGGGCGACACAGGGCACCCCACTGAGCAGAATGTCCGTCCGCCCTGAAAGCCTTGTTCACCAGAGCGGTGCGTCGGAAGCAACCGCCCCCGGTGAATTCCCGAGGTAGACCGCTCTACGACAGGACGGAACTGGGGCCACTGGGCGGACAACAGAACGGACAAAACCCCACGTCAGCGCAATAGAGCACACGGCTTGGAGCAAAACTGGGACCTTGCCAAGGTGAGGGTCGCGGGTTCGAATCCCGTCGTCCGCTCCAGAAAATAGCAGGTCAGGCGGGTAAGGCGGCAAGACGAGGTCCGGTGGAACCCTCAGCGTGGAAGCCACGTGGAAGAGCGGGGTCGGTCGTGGAAGCTCCGTGGAAGGAAATGGCCGGCCCAGGCTTGAGGTAAGGCTCACCACCTAAGGTGCGAGCTACCACCTGGCGATGGCAAGTAGATCTGCTTCGCTACGGTCGCCGCGTCCACGGTCGCCGTTGCCACCGGACTGTGGCAGGAGCCGGGTCGCCGGCGGATCGTTCGTATGGCGCCATCCCGGCACACCTCGCTCACCGGACAGCGCGTACTCGGTTCGCCGCGATGAAAGCGTCCAAGTCGGCCTTGCTGAACCGGACGGAGCGGCCAACCTTGATGGCGGCAAGCTGCCGCTTGGCCCACAGCTCGCGGACGTGCCTGGCCGTCGTGCACAGGTACCGGGCCGCGCCTTGATAGTCGAGCAAACCCTCGCCCGCAGCCGGGGCCATGGCGGGGGTGCGTCCTGCTTCCGGCGGCGTCATCTTCGCCGGTGCCACCTTCGGTCCTGCCCCCGGTACCTTCCTGGGTTGCATGTCGGTGCCCTCCACCCTCTTGACCCCCGTGTGGGGCCCTCACTAATAGGGGCGGAGGTGGCGATCTTTTCCCCTCATGTCTGGGTCTGAGGGCGAGGACGAGTCCCTCTCGGCGTACCTGCCCGTGGTCCTGGACCTCGAGCCCGGTGTCGTGAGGTGAGCCGGCGAAGGCCGAGGGCACTAGCCAGCTCGGGGGACCTGCGGGCGGCAAAGCCGGCGTCCAGCAGGCCCGCTGCGTCCGGCAACACGCCGCGCTCGCCCAGATCCACCCCAAGGGCCTGGTCGAGCCACTTCAATACGACCGACCAGGGCCAGACCCTGGTCCCCTCGCCTACGACCAGCAGTAGCGTCCAAGAGCCTCATTGTCAGAGCCGGCGAACGTCGAAGCGTCCCTCAAGTTGCGCGGCGAGCGCCGCCATGTCGCCTGGGTCCGAGGAGAGGATCTCAACAGGACCGCCCCGGGCAGCGGCGCGCTCTGCCGCTACAGCCACGCAGGCGTCCACCACCGAAGCTTTGGGTACCACGCCACGCAGCTCTGCGGCCCGGTTGGCGCCTGGCCGGTCCAAGTGGTCGTCGTCGGGGATGAGCTGGTTGGCCAGCCCGGCATGGCCGGCACGGCGGTCCCAGATGGCCTCCGTCCTGACCGCAGTGGGCACCACGGCACCACCGTCCGCAGCCGCCAACGCTTCGATGGCCTGCCGGCGCTTGGTCTCGGGGCCCCTGAGAAGTGCGCTCGCGGCCTCGTTGTCCGCCACGAGGCGACGACGGAGGGGCTGCCGGCGGGCCATCAGGCGCTGATCCTGCCCACGCCGGCCGCCAGCAACTCGACGTAGGCGAGCACATCGTCCACGGTGCCATCCAGGGCGCTCAGCGCCCAGTCGGGCTGCCGTCGCTCGATCTCGGCGGCGACCTCGTCTATGAGCGCCGGGTGGCTGGCCGCAGCGTGGTCCGTGCCCGACACCCGCCGTTTGGCCACCGCGGCGAGCCTCGGTGTGTCGTCGGGGAACGCTGCGAAGTGAGCTCTGAACGCCGCCTGGCGGGCGAAGTCACGGATCCGTTCGGCCAGGGCCTCCCGCGTGGCTGCGCTCACCGAGGAGCCCATGCCTAGCTCGGTGGCGATGGCCAGCGCCTCATGCAGGGCCTTGGGCAGGCGCAGCGATGTCGCCTGAAGTGGCCCGTCCTCGGCCAGATTACTGATCGCCTCGAACAGCTCCTCTAATGTCGCGCCCACTGACCGACCTCCTGACACTCGTGCAGTACATATTGTACCGCGTCATGAGCTCTCCGCGTAGAGGGCGCAGCGATCCTTCGATGCCCGAAGGGCTGAGGGTACTGGGCAGGCGTCGCTGTCGCACTGGAGCACGTGGGTGGGTGGCCGTCGCTCGGAACCTATTATGAGCGGTCCGATCCGTCGTCGGCCCCCGCGCCTCGGTCAGCGAAATGGGCCGTCCCGCGCCCGGACCTCCGGTCGCCAAGCCGCATGGCCTGGCGTGCCAAATCCGTGCCAAAACGGGGTGGCCAGAGGGGTCTCGGAGTGGCACGACCCGGCACCCAACGTCCGGTTCACGGGCATAGTAACGTTCTGAGCACAACATTCTGCCCTGGTTTGCACGCAGGGGCCGGGGGTTCGAGCCCCCTCGTCTCCCGCGCACCTGACGGCCACTGAGGTTGCCAACAGATCCGGGGATGCAAGTGCGGTACTTCGCGGAAGTGGACACGGTGTGAGCCGGTGCCGTTCGAGATCTTAAATTATTAGCGCAGCCCGGCGAAGTCGGTTGCCCTACCGGTACATTTATGAGACACTGTTATCTGTAAATGGCGCGTGTCTTTATGCCCCGACTAACGGATCGTGACTATCTCAAACGGCATTATCAACTGCAAGTACTCACGCAGCAGTATCCGGAGGCATTTGATGTAGTGCCACCCGAGCTCCAGTATGCAGTCCACCTTTATTACCAGACGGCTGCGGTTCGACCCGAGGACGAATTGGTAGCTCTGCGCCATCACATCCAACAAGGTCAGAGGTCCCTCGCCCAGCGAGCAAGCAAGGCCTATGCGCGGATACGGCGCGAGGACAACAATGGCTAGCGTACAGCCCGGAGCGGCAGGTAGCGAGGAACTGCCTTCGATGCATTCCGGCCAGATCATGCTGAGCGTCCAGCAGGTGGAACGCATAGTGGCTGAACAGTTCCCTCAGTGGAGTGACCTGTCGATAACGGCGGTACACGGCGGAGGTACGGTCAATCACATTTTTCGGCTAGGTAATGACCTTTCGGCTCGCTTCCCCCTCGTTGTTGATGACCCGGCTCGTACCCTTGAACGCCTCGAGAAGGAGGCGGATGCCATCATAGAATTTGCTGACGCTATCAGCGTGTTGGCCCCATCGCCTGTAGCTATAGGTCGTCAGAGTCCTGATTATCCAGGCCCTTGGGCTGCACAAACCTGGATATCAGGGCGCCCAGCTGTCGATGCGGACGTTTTGAATTCGGACGTGCTGGCTCGGGACATCGTCCAGCTGATTAAGGAGCTGCGAGCGGTACCGACTGATGATCGTGCGTTCAAGGGCGACGGCCGCGGAGGTGACCTCCAGATGCACGATAACTGGATGGAGACCTGCTTTAACCAGAGCGCTGGAATGCTCGATGCGCCGCGGTTGCGGAGGGTCTGGAGTCGAATGCGAGAGTTACCTCGCGAACAGCCTGACATGATGACTCATGGTGATTTGTTGCCCACCAATCTACTGGTAAGAGGCCAGCAACTTGTTGGCGTGCTGGACGCCGGAGGATTCGGTCCTGCCGATCCAGCACTCGACCTGATGGGCGTATGGAGCCTGTTCGATCGGGCGCGACGACAGGTTGTCCGCGATGAACTGAAGTGCAGTGCGCTGGGATGGGCTGGTGGCCAAGCCTGGGCGTTTGAGCCGGCCATGGGCGCCGTTTGGTATTACGTTGAAAGCAACCATAAGATGAGCATGATGGGCCAACGGGCGCTAGCGGATATTGTACAGGAGTGGAACGTCAGCTAACTCCAAAGCTGTGGACCGACACCCTAGCCGGCGCGAAGATGTTTCAGGTATTCACTGCGCTCTAAAGGATTGGGACCCGTATGGCGCCGAGTCGGGTAACGGCCGTGCACGGGCCGGTAAGAGGCAAGTTCCGTCTCGAGCAACCCTTCGCCGTGGGTCAGTTCAGGTAGCCGAAGACGCAGGTCATGGACTCGGGTAGCTGCTATTTGTCCTTCGACCAGCAAGGACCGACCCTGAGTGGTAGGCGCCTCGGATAGGGCGTTGAGGCGAGCCAGAGCTCGCAGTACGACGCTGAAGGTGTCCTCAGGTATCTCGAGCCGAAAGCAGTCGACTGGTTCGCAGACGATGGTACCAGCACGCCTTAGCGCAGTCATCAGGACAAGCGGCGTCAGTTTTCGAAAGTCGCCGGCGTTGGTGCCCGGGGAGCTGTAGTTGCAGTCGGTTAGCGTGACGATGCAATCAGGCACCTCCCAGCCATAAAGACCCTGACACAACGTCGCGGCGACCGTAGCGGTCATGGCACTATGAAACTCCTGGACGGACTTGTAGACATAGCGGGGGATCGACTCGACCTTGACCTCTAGCCGTACCACGGTGCCGGTACCCGGACCGCCTGGCTCAAGCCGTAGCCCGACGGTAGCCAAGAAGGGATTGCCGTCCTCGCCGAGTTCCTCGATCGCTGACGCGCTATGACTCACACGCTCGATGCAGATGGGGGAAGTCTTGCGGAACTCTGCGTCGATTCCGAAGTCCCTAGCCAGCGTGTCCCGGATGACCTCTTTCTGTACCTCACCATAGAGAGACACGTACAACTCCTGACGGACATCGTCTTGGCGGAGAGCGATCAGAGGGTCTTGCTCGGCGAGCTGAGTCAGTGCGGAGTGAAGCCTCGCCTTGTCGGACTCGTACCGCGGAACAATAACGGTTTGCAGCGTGGGTAGCGCAAAGTGGCGCATCCGCGGGCGGTGCTCGGGCTCCTGTCCCAAGTGATCGCCAATCCGGACATGAGTCAGCCCCGACAGCTTCCCGATTTGTCCTGCCTTCACAGACGCACTCTTCGCTGCAGGTCGGCCGTCGAATACCTCGATGCCCGTGACGAGGTCCTCGACGCCCGAGCTAAGCCGCACTCGGTCGCGAAGTTGCAGGGTGCCTGAAAACATCCTGACGAAGGCAAGCTTCTGTCCGGCGTGACTGCGTTCCACTTTGAAGACGCTGCCGGAGGCGGGAGCGGACTCGTCAGCCGGTGCCGGCGGAAGGAGTTCCTTGATCCCGGAAAGGAGTTGCGGCAGCCCAGCACCGGTGATAGCTGAGCCGAAGTACACGGGATGGACAACCGCGTTCGCGGTTTGAGTGCCTAGAGCACTGCGGAGCCTTTCGTAGGTAACTTTGGCTCGGTCGGTGACGAACTCGCCAGGGAGCGAGTCATCATGGGCGGTAGTCAACTCGGTGAGCCGGTCCACGAAGCCCGGGTTATCTGAGTCGTACGCTACGAAGGCAGCTGAACGGCTGCCGAGTTCAGAAGGGACACCCATCGCGATCGCATCCAAACTGAGGTCTGCTGCTAGACGGTCTACTAGCGACAGCCCCTGGGCACCTGTCCTGTCAATCTTGTTGACGAAGATCAGCGTGGGGATTGCGAGTCGCCCGAGGGCGCGCATTAAGAGCCGAGTTTGAGCCTGAATACCTTCCACAGCCGATATGACTAGAACGGCGCCGTCGAGCACACCTAATACTCGTTCGACTTCAGCAATAAAGTCTGGGTGACCAGGGGTATCAAGTAGGTTGACCGTGAGGTCACGGATCATAAACGAAGTCGCAGCTGCCTTAATTGTGATGCCACGCTGCCGCTCTAGTTCGAGGGAGTCGGTCTGGGTGCTCCCGGCGTCGACGCTGCCAAGAGCGTCAATCACGCCCGTCTCGTACAGGATCCTCTCAGTAAGACTAGTTTTTCCGGCGTCGACGTGCGCCAGAATACCCAGATTCAGGTTGCTCATACGATCTCCGTCCTTTGCGGTTAGTTGCAACGGTGGTGATTGATCGTATGAGTTCGCGCATTGAGTGGGGCTCCTTGTGGCTGACGTGTTCTTAGCCGTCATTTTAACATTTCACGGGTTTCTACAACAGGGCGGTCGCAGGACTACCTGAAGGGTTCATCTTGAGTGTTAAGCCCTGGACAGTGATGAGATGGCGTGTTATACAGCAGAAGTACCTGCAAGGAGGTCGGCCAGGTCAAGAATCACCTGCAGAGCGGGCCGGACACGGGGGTTCGCGAAGTGTCCGGTCAGGTCCACCAAATCGCCGTATTCGAACTCGCTCGAAGAAAAGAGCAGGTCGAACGGCGGGTGGTTACCCCACGTCGGCGATCTTGCCGTCGCGCACGTCGATGCGGGTGAAGACGGCTTGGTTGAACCGACGCCGGGTGGGGGTTGGAGGCTCGGGCGTAGGCCTTGGCGCAGTTGGTGGCGAAGCGCATCGCGGTCTCGAGGATCTCTTGCCATTCTGCCAGGTGGGCGTCGAC
>JBOGGK010000080.1:0-4261 GCA_050744045.1 Acidimicrobiales bacterium
ATTGATTCCACCGCAAACTTTAGGAACGCATGAGCGCCGTCATCTATAGGGCCGATATAGGTCAGAACATTGGCGCGCAACAGGTCCTCTACCTTTTCGGCCTGTTCATGGATTGCCCGTTCGATGATCCCATTGGCGTTTAACGGATCGGCCATTTAGCGAGGTCCCTGCCACCGAGCATGGGCGGCCAGCCGAGCACGTTCAGAGCGTTGCTCAGGTGTCATCTTGGCCGCTCTAGCCTTCCCGCCCTTCTGGCCCCCCAGGCGCCCCAGTTCGACGGCGGCCGGGTTCTTGCCCTCGTAGGGGTCGACCTCGGGCTCTACGTCCTCGCTGGTGGCCTTGGCCACGACGGCGGCCAGCGGGGCGAGACCGGCAAGAGCAGGGCGCACCAGGCCTCGAGGCTCCAGGCCAAGGCAGCCATGACCATGTAGGCTCAGTTGGCGACCAGCGTTTTGACCGGGGCATGCAGGGCTCGCACCTGGCCCTTCAGCGGGGCGATCAGGTTCTCCTGGTCGCAACGCTCGCGGGCCTCTCGCACAACCTCGTCAGCAGAGACGGTCGCGTCGTTGGTGATGTTCCTCGCCTGCGGTGCGCAGCACCTTGAACCCCCGCGCCCGCACGACGTTGTCCCTCACCTGCCGGGGCTTGGTGCGGGGCCGGGTCTTGATCGCCCGCTCGCCCCGGCGCACGAGCTCGTGGTACATCGCCTTGTCGGTGCTCTCGGCCCGCTCGACGAGGTCCTTGCGGGCGTCGCAGCCGAAGACGAGACACACGCCGCTGGCGTCCCAGCGGTCGCAGTTGGCGGTGCTGCCCGGTACCGGCTCTCGCTGCTATCCGCCGACCAGTTCGACCCGGGCGTCCAAAGCCCGGGAGGTCGCCAAAGCTCGGGTGTCCGCCGTGAGCAGCACCAGCTGAGCCTCACGGGCGGCCGCTCCTACCAATGCGTCGTAGACCGCTCCGCCCTTGATGCCCCACGGCACCAAGCGTGACCAAAGCGCTTCAGCGCCTTCGCTGCTCAGGAAGTACCCACAGGGGAAGTTGTCCTCGATCAGTCGGGCGACCGTCCGAGGGGTGCGCCTAAGGGGGACCGGCAGCCTGGTGAGCACAGAGACGGTCTCGAAGGCCGCATGGCCGGCGAGGCCGACCGAACGCGAGCCGACCGCCCGCCGTGCGGCATCGTGCTGCTCATGGTCAGCCACGACAAGAGCGACGGCCACGCTCGTGTCGACGAGCGCGTCAGGGCTTTCAGCGCCTACCGGCATCCAGCAGTTCGCGAACCGCGGTGCTGGTGAGCCTCGCTCCAGCCGAAGGGACCACGAGGCGGTCCCCCTCGCGAACGAGGTCAGCGCTCGCGCATGGCTCGAGGTGAAGCCCCGTGCCCTCCGCGAAGATCTCGACCTCGCCGGAGCCTATACCGGTCTGGTCTCGCAAGGGTTTGGGGATCACCAGTCGCCCAGCCTTGTCTATGGTTATTCGCATGCCATAAAAATACCATAGAAACCCCGGGACGCCCATGCCCGGGTAGGAGGCGCCAGCGGGCCGAGCTGAGGTTGGGCGGGCGCCGGCGAGGCCGTGGGAGCGCGTCGTCACCGCGATGAGGGAAGGCTTGGCTTGGCGCTCGACGACCTCACCCTCCCCATCTACGTGGGAGGGAGCGAGCCGGACGGCCTTGCTCTCCCTCCTGAGCACGATGGGCTCCCCGGGCTTGTGGAAAAGGCCGAGGCACCGGCTCTGGGACCCTCCGACCGGGGCCGTCCTCATGGGGAAGCTTCACCCCGGAGGCAGGACATCGACGCGGCGGCCCGGCCTGCAAGCGGGGGCGGCGTCAGGGCTTTACCGAGACGCTCCCCGTCCAGGTAGGAGTAGGCCCGGTACCCCCGAAGGGTACGAGCTCCTCCCAGGTCGTCCCGGGCGTCAACTTCACCTTGGTGCCGTCCTGGTCCACGAAGACGGTCGGGTCCGCGAGCTTCGGCCGCTTCCAGCGGCCGAAGTATTGCCGGCCGTCACGGAAGACCCATGCCGGCCCGCTGCCTTTCAGGTGGACCACGTACTCGTGCGCCCCGGTATCGTCTTCTATCAGAGGGCTCTCGTCGTTGTGAACGAGCATAACGATCAGGTTGGAAACCGCTATCTGCCTCCCGTCGCCCTGCATTGCCGGGCCCGTGTCCGAGTACGACCGGTACCAGAGGCCGGTCGCGCGGCGCCAGGTCCAGGTCGTCACGTCGAGGGGAGAGCGCACGTCGACCTGGGACGCGGGCGTGCCCCCGGGCACGGGCGGGCCGTAACTGAAAATGGCGTGGGGCGGCTTTTCGGGGTAGCCGAGCGCGCGACCAGCGGCCTCGAGGGCTGACGTCGAACTGACCAGGTTGTGCGGGGCGTAGCGGTCCGGGTCGAAGGAGTAACTGCTGGGGGCCTTCAGGATCCCGACGTCGCCTAGGAGCGAGCGGCGGGAGTCGACCTCGTTGATCACCGGCTGCACGGCGCCCGCGTAGGCGAACAGCAGCTTGCCGAGAGGTTCGAGGATGTTGGGGTCGTCGAAGCGCCCTGAGCGCACAGGCTCGATCCGGGCAGCGCTCTGGCAGTCGTACACGGCGACGAACCGCGTTATGGCGCCCTCGACCGGCTCCTCGAAGACGATGTCGGCCTTGTCGATCCCCCACTGGGGCCGTGCCTGCGGCAGGTTCTCGACCTTCACAACCAGGCCAGCATGGCGAGGCACGTGGCCTCCGGGCGCGGGCAACCCGGTGAGCGGGCACAGCGCGACGTGGTGCACCGCGGCGCGGGCGGGACGCTTGTGGGTTCTGGGCTTGTGGGCCCTGGGCTTGTCGGTTCTGGGCTTCTCCGGGGGGGCCTTCTTTTTCGCGATGCTCGTCGAGGTCGGAGGTACCGTGGTTGTAGTCACCCGCTTGCTGGCGCTCGGCTTGGCATGGCCCCCGCAGGCGGAGATCGCCAGGGCCAACGTGGCGACAGCCACGACCGCCGCTCGCCGCCCGCCCCCGATCGGCTTCACTGGACCTGGAGCCTAGCGGGCCGGCCGAGGTACCCGGGGCCGTTGCCACCAGTGCTCGCCGGCTGTCGCCGCCTAGCCGGCCCGGTCCCGCCCACCGTCTCTTACCTTCACAGGCAGCTCGGGGCCGGGTCGGGCCCTACCTACCCCGGTCGCGGTTCACGGAGGCGCACACATGCCGAGCCGGCGCTCACTTGGGCTCCCTCCGGGCCCAAAAGGACGGCCTCGTACGAGCCGGTCACGACCTTTATCCCGAGCGCGAGGCCGGCGCTCACTTCTCACTCAGCACGCGGCGATCACCGGATAAGGGGGATCAGCTTCCCCCGGGCGCACTGTCGACGACCCATTGGATCACGCCCACCGAAGCCGCCCCGCTTTGCAGTACGACCCGGAGCTTCGTGGTGGTAACGGCGCCGTAGGTGACCGAGTTGAAAGTGTTGTCCGCGATCGGGTAGGCGCTCGGGCCCGGCACCGCCACGAAGGCGCTACCGTCCCAGTACTGCACCTGCCACGACGCCGGCAGCTGCAACCCACCGCCGTCGTCAGCAAAGTAGACGGAACTCCCGTCCGTGGTGACCGGCTGGGCCCAGTCCAGCTCGATCCATTGCGTCCCCGTCTCCGGCCAGGTGCCCCAGTACGGGGTCAGGTCGTTGTCGTCGCTCGACTGGACGGGATAGATACCGTTGTTGATGGCCGCCACGGTGGTCCACGGCGAGGCATAGGACGCCGAGGCGGTGGCGGTCAGGGCCAGGTCCGTCGAGCCTGGCGGCAACGGCAGCGGTTCCTGCGACGTCACCCACTGGTCCGCGCTGATCTTGCCGGATGGGTCCTGCGGTGAGCTGTACGTCGCGTCGACCACCAGCTCGCTGGCGCCCGAGGCGGTGACCGGGGGGGTCACGTCCCACGTAGTCGTCTCTGTCTGGCCCGGGGCGACGGAGCTGAACGTGGTCGAGGCGGTGGCTGTCATGGCCCAACCGCTGGGTACGTGCATGGTCAGGTCGACGTCGCTGACCGCCGCCTTGCCGGTGTTGGTGAAGGTGGCCGACGAGGTGGTCTGCTGGCCCGAGATCAAAGTCGGCTGGGTGTGCATGCCCGGCACCGTGCTGGCCGTTTGCATGCTCATAGTGGCCTCGCCGACACTGTCGACGACCCATTGGATCACGCCCACCGAAGCCGCCCCGCTTTGCAGTACGACCCGGAGCTTCGTGGTGGTAACGGCGCCGTAGGTGACCGAGTTGAAAGTGTTGTCCGCGA
>JBOGGK010000081.1:0-9156 GCA_050744045.1 Acidimicrobiales bacterium
GATGTCGACCCCCATGTCGATGATGACCTGGGTCTCCTCGTCGAGCACCGAGGCCGGCAGGCGGAAGGCGGGGATGTTGGTGCGCATGAGCCCGCCGGCGGTCTCGTTCTGTTCGAAGATCGTCACCGAATAACCGAGCGGCAACAGGTCGTTGGCCACGGTGAGGGAGGCGGGCCCCGCCCCGACGCAGGCGACCCGCTTGCCGCTTTTTCCGGCGGCGGCCTTGGGCAGGCGGTCGGAGACGTCCCCCCGCAGGTCGGCGGCGACCCGCTTCAGCCGGCAGATCGCCACCGCCTCGCCGTCCACCCGGGTACGCCGGCAGGCCGGCTCGCAGGGACGGTCGCAGGTCCGGCCGAGGATGGCCGGGAAGACGTTGGACTCCCGGTTGAGCAGGTAGGCATCGTCATAGCGCCCCTGGGCGATGAGGCGGATGTACTCGGGGACGTTGGTGTGCGCGGGGCAGGCCCATTGGCAGTCCACCACGCGGTGGTAGTACGTCGGGTCAGCGACGTCGGTCGGGTTCACGAGCTACCCCTTTCCCCGGGATCGACTGTGAATGGTCCCGTGGACGATTCTGCCACGCCCGGCCGCCGAGCGTACTACTCTAGGCCAGTGGTGGGCCCGCAGTGGTCCGGGAGAGCCGGCGGTAGGGTGTGAGCGTGCCTGGGCTCACTCACTCCTTCTCAGTCGTCGTCGCCCGCCCTCCAGAGGCGCTCTACGACATGGTGTCCGACGTGACCCGGATGGGGGAGTGGAGCCCGGTCTGCAAGCGCTGCTGGTGGGAGGCCGGTGACGCCGCCCGGGTAGGCGCCTGGTTCGTGGGCCGCAACGAGACGCTCGAGCGCACTTGGGAGACCCGGTCGCAGGTGGTGGTGGCCGATCGGGGCCGGGAGTTCACCTTTGTGGTGGGCGGGGACCGGGTGCGCTGGAGCTACTCCTTTTCCCCGGTGGAGAGAGGCACCAAGCTCACGGAGTCCTGGGAGGTCCTCCCCGCCGGCATCGCCAGCTTCAAGGAACGCTACGGCGAGGACGCCGACGCCCAGGTGGCCGAGCGCAGGGAGACGGCGGAGCGCGGTATCCCCCTGACCCTGGCGGCGATCAAGAAAGCCGCCGAGCAAGGCTGACCGGCGCCCGGCATGGGAGCTGGGGGCGGGGCGCTGCTGAAGAAGCCGTCACCGCACACGGATGGCCTGACCGCTGACCCGCCCATGGTCATAGCGTCGGTCGGTGGATTTCAACCTACTGGGTGCAGTATCGCTTTCCCGGTGGGAGGCGCACCCATTAGGGGCAACTGTGCACCGGGAAAGGAAAAACGCACCCGGTAGGAGCCCAAGGCCGGCCAGGCGAGCGCGCGGCAATGCGGCCCGGTCCGAGCCGGCTGCTCACGGGCTCTGGAACCTTGCCCCGCGCCGGGGAGTCACGACTGGTGATGAGGCTTACGTCCCGGCGGTGATGATAACGGGCGCTCGCGCCGCTGGCAAGACGACGACAGCGGCGAAACACGTAGCCCGGACCGTGCGCCTGGACGAGCCGGGCGTGGCCGCGACCTTTCCTGACCAGCGGCTGGGCCTCAGAGCGGGGCGCGAGGCAGTCAGCTCCGAGCGTTCACAACGCGCTGAAGTCGCCCTACCCCTTCAACCGTGTCGTCCCAGAGACGGTCGACCACGATCTGGTCGGGCGTGTAGTGGGCGTAGACGTGCCGAACGCCGATGAGCTCGGCCCACGGCTCTACACCGTCCTCCACGCCGTGCGCCGGGCAGTGTGCTTCGGCGAGGTTGCCGGCGTAGATCCAAACCGGCGTAGATCCAAAGCCGTTCGATCGACTAACGTTGGCGTGGGTCAGCGTCGAAGGCCTCCCTGCCGGCGGCCACGATCTCGGCGATCTGGTCGAGGGCCCGGGCCAGTTCGGCCAGGGTGGCGCTCACAGCACTTCGGTGTCGACCTGCGCGGCCCGGGGGTCGTCGGTGATGACGTTCACCCAGACCCCGACCACCTTTGCGGCGTCGGTCGCGTAGCGCCTGAGCTGGCCGTAACCGGAGCCGTCAGTGTGGACGACCACAGTACCGATGGCATCCACCCTCGGCCGGGCGAGCCCGTGGCGCTCTGCGAGCTGGCGGAGAGCTTCACGGGCGCCAAGAACTTCGTCCCGGGTGGTGCAGCGGTCGCTCGTCGCCAGGTTCGCCATAGGCCCCATCCTACCGGTCCGGTACTCCACCTCTGGCTCTTCGGGCGACGGCGCCAGGGGGCGGTCTGCGGCCGGCCGGGCCCGTGGCCCTGTAACCCAGCAGCACAATCGTGATGGAGGAGAGCTCCGAATTCCCTCCCTTTGCGCCGACGCCGCTATGTACCGTTATGCACAGCTCCTTCATCAATGGCGGGTGGGTCTCTGCGCGCGCGTTACGGTGCTCCCATCGCGTCTTTGTCGACGTCGTTCCCTGTGGCCCACGTGGGTTTCGTGTCGCCGCGTCGGCACGGAGTCAAGGTCCCTAGCTGTGGACCGGCGGGTCAGCATCGAGGTCGTGGCGGGTGAGCAGAACCACCGTTGGTCCGACCCTGCCTTCCTTCGGAAGACCAGTACGGCGACGACGCCAACCTACGCGCTAGGCAGTCCATTTATGCCTTTCAGCAACCGCAGGTTGACCTTCCGCGGGCGGTGGTGGACCTCGCTCGCCCGGTCAGGCGCGACGTCGCGCTCGACGTGGGCTGCGGGAACGGGGCATACTTGGTCGAGCTGGACAGGAGAGGGCTTGGCGGTACCGTTCTCGGCCTTGACTTGTCCGTGGGCATGCTCCGAGCTGCCGAGCGAGTGGCGTCGGGCGCCTACGTCGTGGCCGCCGATGCCAGGGCCATGCCCGTACGGGACCGCTCGGTCTCGCTAGTCATTGCCGCGCACATGCTGTACCACGTCCCCGACCCAGCCGTCGCGATGTCCGAGCTCCGCCGGGTCATACGGTCGGGGGGTCGCGCGCTCGTCGTGCTCAACGCGGACGACCACTTGTGCGAGTTGCGCCTGGCGGTGCAGCAAGCACGGCAAGAACTCGGCTTGTCCGAGACGGCTTTTGGCGAGCGGCTGCGGTTGGCCCAGGGCCAGGCAATGCTCTCGAAGGAGTTCGGCTCGGTCGTACGCCACGAGTTCAAGTCCCAACTCGTCCTTTACAGCCCCGAGCTCCTAGCGGAACCTTCCGGGCTAGCTGATCTGGCCGTCTGACTGCGCTCCGCGCGAAACTTTCAAAAAAGGCCCACTACCAGCGCGTTTGTCCTGGTCAAATGTTCGCGGTTCTCTCCCCGGATGGTGTATGACCTAAATATGGCATCCATCATCGGCAAGACCATCAACGGTCAGACGTACTACTACCTGCGCGAAGTGGCCCGCGTGGGAGGCAAGCCCAAGATCGTCTCCCAGCGCTACCTGGGCAAAGCTTCCGATATCGAGGCTGCGGTGGCAGGCGCCACGGTGGTCCCAGACCGCACTCGTCACCTCGCCTTCGGGGACATAGCCGCGGTGTGGGAGGTGCTGAAGCGGCTCAAGGTGGCCGAGATAGTGGACGAGGTCGTGGGGCCACGGCGGTCAGATGCGGGGGCTTCAGCCGGGACCTACATCGCCTTGGCCACGCTCAACAGGATCTGCGACCCCTGCTCCAAGCTCGCTTTTTCGGACTGGTGGGCCAAGACCGCCGCCGACCGCTGGGCCCACCTGTCCGCCGGGGCACTCGACCACAGGCGCTTTTGGGAGGCGATGGGCCTGCTCGGAGAGGAGCGGCTGAAAGAGGCCGAGCGGCGCGTCGTCGCACACATGGTCGAGGCCTTCGACGTCGAGCTCAGCGGCCTCGCGCTCGACATGACCAACTTCGCCACCTGGATCGCCTCCTCCAACGACAAGGCGCCGATAGCGCAGAGGGGGCACTCGAAGCAGAAGCGCTCCGACCTGCGCATAGTCGGCCTCGGCCTCGTGGTCTCTGTCGACGGGGGCACCCCTTTGGTCTCCCACCCCTACCCCGGCAACAAGCCCGACGTGACCCAGTTCCCAGAGATGGTGAAAGAAATGGCCGAGCGGTTCGGCCACCTCTTGGGCGAGGGCGCCACCGTGGCGGAGCGGCTCACGCTCGTCTTCGATGCCGGCCAGATCTCCGAAGACAACTTCGAGCTACTGGACGGCCTGCCGTTCCATTTCGTCAGCTCGCTGCCGCCTTCTGACCACCCCGAGCTGCTCGCCGTGGCGAAGCCCGCCTACCGTCCGGTAGAAGGCTTCAGCGGCCTCGTGGCTTTCGAGCCCGAAAAGGTGGTCTTCGGCAAGGCCCGGCGCATCGTGGTCACCCACTCGGAGGTCCTGCACGAAAAGCAGTCCCGGGGCTTCGACCAGACCCTTGCCAAGGCACGCCGCCAGCTCGCCGAGGTGCAGGCCCGCTTGGCCCGGGGCAAGACGAGGAAGGAGAAGGAAAAGGTCGAGGCCGAGGTGGCGGGCATCCTGCGGCCCCGCTGGCTCTCCCGGGTGCTCTCGGCCAAGCTGAGCGGCGACAAGCCCTCCGAGCTGCGCCTGCGCTACCAGACAAGCCAAAAGGCACGGGCACGGCTCGAAGAGGAGATCTTCGGGAAGCGTGTGCTCGTCACCGACAAAGCGAAAGAGCTGGCCCCGACTGCTGTCGTCGTCAGCGACTACCGCTCCCAGGAGGCGGCCGAGGAGGACTTCCGCCAGATGAAGGGCCCGCACGTGGTCTCCTTCTCGCCCATGTACCACTGGACCGACCAGAAGATCCGCGTCCACGCTTTTTACTGCGTGCTCGCCTTGATGGCAGCCAGGCTCATGGCGAGAGAGGCAGAGCGGGCCGGCATGCACATGAGCGTGCGCGAACTGCTCGGGACGCTGGCCGACATCGAAGAAACGGTGCTGCTCTACCAAGGAGAGCGGGGCCGTCCTCGTGCCAAGCGGGTGACGACGGAGATGGACGGCACACAAAAACGCCTCTACGACCTGTTCGGCCTGGGCTCCTACGCCCCCAAGCCATGACCGGCACCGTCGCCACCCTGCCCACGCCCTGGGCCGTCCTGGAAGCTGCCCTCCGGGGACGCCGGCCGGTCTGGCTCTCCTACCACGGCCACCGCCGTCTCATATGCCCCCACGCCCTCGGTTGGCACAACAACAGGCCCATGGTCCTCGGTTACCAGACGGGCGGCGAGACGAGCAACGGGGCGCTCCCAGCCGAACCTCGCCAGCGCTGGCGGGTCTTCTTCGTGGACGAAGCAGACGAAGTCGCCGCGGACATGGCCGCCCCATGGGGGACTGCCGAAAACTACAACCCCACTCATCCTTTCCCTGCCGTCGACGAGATCTTGGCCGCCGTCCCCGGGCCCGCAAGCAGCGCTTAGGTACTACGCGGTGACACTCCAAACAGCCATGCTCTACCAGGGACTTTGTGGTCATGCGACCTGCTAGCCCGGAAGGTCCGGCTAGGACCCTACGTGAGGAGCATGATCGACACGGCTCTCATGCCCGAGGGGGCGCGTGAGCAGTATGTGCGCCGGGTATTGGGACACTTGCGCGCAAGCTCCCGTGCGTTGAAGATAAAAAACCACCCAGCTTGTCTCGTCTGCTCATAGCCCTCCCGTCATCCCTAATTACCAGAGCCGCGGCGCGATCGTGGCATGCAGCGACTCGAGATGTGCCGTTCCAGCGCGCCCAGCTTGCGAAATCGGGCGGATTATTGATCGGGTGCTCTGTGCGTATCTCGCCGGAAGAGCGTGAGTGAGAATATACACGTGAACTGATGTCATGAAGGAGCGCTTTTCTGCAGCGTGACGGGCCCTCCTGGGCCGGCGCATCCCCATGTACCAGTTGCGGGCCCCAGACGGGGTGAGCGCCGCCAGCTCGTAGCCGCCGGGCGCCGGAAGCACGTGGCGTTCGAGCATGTGGCCGTACTTGGCCCGGGTAACGAGTCGTAGGTTGGAACGCCCCGCGAGCCACGACCGCCCGTACTCGGCAAGCGTCGTCTTCCCGGCGTGCCAGGAGCGAGCTTGGTAGCGGCCGGAGGGAAGCCTCTGAGCTGGGCTTCCGTGTGCACCCCCAAGGGTGCAGCGCAAATGAGAACGCGCCCGGCCGGCCATTTCGCGGCGGACTTTGACGATCCGGACCTCGTTCGCATTGCCTGAAGACGCTATACCCGCCAGCCTGGCCCGTTGGCGGGCTGTCAGGGCTGGGCGGGCGTAACCAGCACCTCAGTGGGGGTTCAGGTCGGAGGTCTGCGTGCAGTCTTGCTGCCAGGCACCGCGCCAAGGCGGCTCCCTGCTCCCGACGGTCCCAACCAAACGGATCACCCCGGCGGCCTCGCCATTGCGGCGCAGCAGGATAGGCACGCCGGCGGGGGGCAGGGGCCACAGCCGCCCTCGGCCAGCGCCTGGGTCTCAGCCGTGGGACGCGATCTCCAGGAAGCGGGCCTGCAAGCTGGCGCTCTCGACGAGCACCAAGGGGACGCCGGCCGCCTTGTAGGCGGCCACGACCGCCGGCCAGTCATCGCCCAGGTTGACCGCGCCCGATGCGGTGCACAAGGTGATCTCGCCCGTATCAGGGTTGCGCACGAACATCTCTCCCACCTCCGTGAAGGGCACCCGGCCCGGCTCGTAACCGAAGTGGGCAAAGGGGAACCCCTCGCCCGCGTAGTCGAAGTCCACCCCGAGGCCGTCCACCTCACCCTGTCCCGCCTGGTAGGCCTGCTTGGCGGGCGGGTTGGTAGAGTCGACGACCCACCACACGTACGGCGCCGAGGGAGGCGCCTGCACCGTGAAGCCGCCGGCGTAGGTGACGGCGGCTTGTCCCAAGGCTTCCATCTCCGCGCTGAAGCGCCGCTCGTACTGGGCCGTATAAGGGTCGCCCCGCATCGACGCCTCCGTGTCGAGCGCCCCGGCGCCGTCGATGCCACGCTCGCGGTAGGTGGCGACGAAGGCCTGGGCGTCGGCCTCGGGGGCGCGGCTCGCGATCTTGCCGGCGGCAATCGCTGGCACGTAGATCGGCAAGGGGAGCAGGCCAGCTTCCTCGAGGGTCTCGGTGCCGGCCACCGACCAGTTGTGAATCGCGCCAGGCCCGGCGAGGTAGAAAGCCCACCACCTGAGGCCTTCGGTGAGGGCGCTCTCCGCCTGTGCGAGCGTCGGCTCGAAAGCCGAGTCACAACCCCTCAGCGCCATGGCAAACCCTCCGCCGCTAACCCGACCTCCGCCGGCGAACGCTACTTGCACCATATCAACCCCTCAGCGCGAAACCGACCAGACCAGGGTCGCGTGTGGACCGGTCTCCCGGGCCCTACTGCCTCGCGGACCTCGGGGGCTTCGGGGCCGCGGTCGACGAGCTCTGGCCGCTCCTCGTGCGAGCCGGGGTCACCTGCGTGGCGGGCAACTACGACGTCGCCATCACCCGGGGCGATGCCGATTGCGACTGCGGGTACCACGACCCAAAAGACAAGGAGTACGCCCAATTCGTCTACGACTACACCCGGGCGCACACATCCGCAGCCCTCGCCGCGTGGATGAGGCGGCAACCGACCGAGCGCCTCGAGATGACGGTCCAGTCGTACTTCCAGCCTTGCTCGTTGGCTTTGTCGATTGCAACCGGGTAGCCGCGGAAGTCTCAGCGTACCTCCAAGCAGCCGCGCCAAGGTCTACCCTCTTCGGGTCTCGTGCGTAAATGCGCGCCGCCACACGTGTCCGGTTCGTGTCCTGACGCGCACCGACCTGGCCCGGCACCAGTCCCACGCACCCACGGGTTCCCCGGGCTACCCGAGCTCCACGTACGGCGAGCAGTTGGAGAAGATGGCGCTGCCACCGAGATTGAGCTCAAGGCTGCCTTCGATGCCCGGTCGCGGAGGTGACCGCCCTTGCCGTTTGATCCATGCGACGCTTGACGGTAACGGGGCCACGTGCGGCCGGTAGGAAGGAGGCACCGGGTTGGTAGAGCTGATCCTCATCGGCTTCGTGGCCGGGGTCGTCGCCGGTATCTCGCCCTGTGTCCTTCCGGTCCTCCCCGTCATCCTGGTCGCCGGGGCGACGACGCCCGAGACCCCCCGGTCCACCCCTGATCTGGCCACGCGTGTCGACGGCCCGCACCCAGACGGCCCGCACCCAGACGGCCCGGACCTGGCCGGCCAGACGGCTGTGGAGCTCGGCTTAGCTACGCTGGGCGAGGCACCGGCCGGCGGGGTGACGACGCTGCGGCCGCCCCGAGCCGGTGCCCTTGCCCCCTCGCCGGGCGCCGAGCGAGCAGGCGCTGCCGGGTGGTGGCGGGCTCAGGCTCGGCCGGTGTCGGTGGTGGCGGGGCTGGTGGTCAGTTTCAGCCTGGTGGTACTGGCCGGCTCCGAGATCATCTCCGCCTTCGACCTGCCCGAGGAGTTCCTGCGCGACGCCGGCATCGTGATCTTGGTGGTGGTCGGGCTGAGCTTTCTCTTCCCGCCGCTCTTCACCGTGTTGGAAAAGCCCTTCTCGCGCATGACCACCGGCCGCCAACCGAACGGCAAGGCCGGGGGTTTCGTGTTGGGTCTCGGGCTCGGCCTGTTGTTCGTGCCGTGCGCCGGGCCGGTCCTAGCCGCCATAACCGTGGCCGGTGCCACGCACCGGGTGGGCTGGACCGCGCTGTTCCTCGCCGTCGCCTTCGCAGCGGGGGTGGCCGTGCCGCTGCTGGTGGTGGCCGTAGCCGGGGGTCAGCTCGTCGAACGGACCAAGGCGCTACGCCGCTACGCCCCCCGAGTCCGCCAGATCGGTGGGTTGATCGTCTTGGTGATGGCCCTCACCATCGGGCTGAACACCTTCTCGGGGCTGCAGCGAGACGTGCCCGGCTACACCAGCGCCTTGCAGAACAAGATCGAAGGCGGGGCGAAAGTCCGCAAGCAGCTCAGCTCCCTCGGTACCAACAAGCCCAAGCATGCCTCCCTCGTCGACTGCAGCTCCACCGCCACCAGCCTCATCAATTGCGGGCCCGCACCCAACTTCGTTGGGATCACGGCGTGGCTGAACACGCCCGGCAGCCGGCCGCTCAGCATGGCGCAACTGCGGGGAAAGGTGGTCCTGGTGGACTTCTGGACCTACTCGTGCATCAACTGCCAGAGGGCTCTCCCCCATGTCGAGGCCTGGTACTCCCGCTACGAGAAGGACGGGCTCGAAGTGGTTGGCGTCGAGACT
>JBOGGK010000082.1:0-5879 GCA_050744045.1 Acidimicrobiales bacterium
GGGTAGGCCTGCGCTGCTCGGGGACCTTGCCGATGGCCCTGGGGGCGGTGGGCATCGCCCGTGCCGGCATGGTCTCGGTCCCCTTGGACCCGACGGCACCACCCGCACGGGTCAGGCTCGTCTTGGACGACGTCGGCTCGGCCCTGCTGCTATCTGACGGGGCGCTCCACGAGGACATAGGCCGCCTCGTCGCCGACCCCTGCCAGCTAAGGGCCGAGCCCCCGCCAGGCGGTGTGGAGCGCCGCCAGGGGAGGTTGGCATCGGTGGTGTTCACCTCTGGGTCGACGGGCGTACCCAAGGGGATCATGGTGCCCCTCCAGCATCGCACGGGGCTCCCCACCAAGCTCTCCCACCTCGCTGACGTCGAAGAGGGTGCTCTCATAGGCGCCCTAGCGGCCGGGACGGTCGGCTTTGCCGAAACCATCGTGCACACTACCGTCCAGCTGGGCGCCACCCTCAACGCTTACGAGATCCGCCGTCTCGGCGTCAACCCGTTGGCCGATTGGTTGGCCCGCTCACGGGTCGCCGGATTTGCCACGGTGCCGACCATCGTGCGGCTGCTCGTGGCATCTCTCCCGCCCGACGCGGTCTTCGACCACCTGCGCCTGGTCATCCTGACGGGGGAGACGGCGACCTGGGAAGACGTCACCGCCCTGCGTCGGCACCTGCCCGAAGGGGCGGCCGTCTGCAACCTGTTCGGCCTCACCGAGACGAGCACCATCACCGTGTTCAGGGTCGACGGCTCCCTGCGGCCAGCCGAGGGCCCTTTACCCGCGGGCAAGCCCGTGCCGACGTGCCGGGTCAGCATCGTCGACGAAGACGGCCGGCCCGTGCCTGCCGGAGAGCGCGGGGAGATCGTGGTCAGTGGGGAGGGGTGCACGCTTGGTTACTGGGGGAGGCCCGAGCTCACCGAAAGAGTCTTCACTTTCCTCCCAGACGGCACTCGCCAGGTGAGGACCGGTGACGCCGGGCGTTTCAGCGAGGAGGGGCTCCTCGAGCACTTGGGGCGCCTGGACCACCTGGTCAAGATCGCAGGCAACCGGGTCGAGCTGGGAGAGGTGGAGGCGGTCCTGCGCGCCCTCGACGGCGTCTTCGACGCGGCGGCGGCCGCCTACACGGACACTTCGGGGGCGACCAGGTTGGCGGCCTTCGTCGTCACCGAGCCGGGGGTCACCTTGGACGGGCCCGTGCTCCGGTTGCTGTTGGCGCGCCGCTTACCCGGGCCGATGCTCCCCGACCAGGTCTTGGTCGTGGACGAACTGCCCCAACTGGCCAACGGCAAAGTCGACCGCAGGCTCCTCTCAGACCGGGCGGGAGAGCCGTCGCCGCCTACCGGCCCGGGGGAGATGACCGACTTGGAGCGGGCGGTGTGGGGCCTGTGGGCGGTCGTGCTGGACCGGGACGACTTCGGCCTGGACGACGACTTCTTCGACCTCGGGGGCGACTCTTTGCGGGCGGCACGGTTGTTCGCTGACATGGACCGGTCCCTCGGCATCGACCGGCCCATTGCGCTCATACTGGAAGCGCCGACAGTGCGGAGCCTCGCTGCCGCCGTGGCCGCCGGCGAGAGCGGCCTGGGGCTCCTCGTCCCTGTCCAGGTGCAGGGGTCGCTCCCGCCCTTGTTCGTCGTCCACGACGGGGTCGGAGACGTCTTCTACGCCACCCGGATCGCCGCCAGCCTCGGCCCTGACCGTCCTGTCTACGCTATCCAACCCGCTCTGGCCCTGGGAGGGGGCGGGGCTGAGGCGACGATGGAACAGCTGGCTTCGCGCTACTTGCGGGACGTCCGCCGCCTCCGGCCCCATGGCCCTTACTTCTTGTACGGGTTTTCCCTCGGCGGCGTCATCGCCTTTGAAATGGCCCTGCAGCTCCAAAGCGCGCAGGAGGAGGTGGGCCTGCTCGGGCTGGGCGACTCGGCGGCACCCGCGATGCCGTTCTCGCGCCGCTTTGCTTCCCGGGCCCAAGAAGTCGTCGATCTGCCACCGGGCGAGCGCTCCCAGCGGCTGGCCGTGCTCAGCTCGAACCTGGTGGGCCTGGCCCTGGGCACCGCTCGCCAGCGCCTTTCGGAGCGGCCCCTTTCGGAGCAGCGCCTGTCGAAAAGGCAGGGTCTGTCGAAAAGACCGCCACCGGGGCCGCCCCCCGACGCCACCGAGGAAGGTCGGGAGCCCTGGGAAGAGCGGGGGATGCGAGTGGTATCGACCTACGGGGCCATGATGTACCGGTACCGCCCCACCAGGAAGTACACGGGCACGCTGCTGCTGGTCCGGGCCGGCGGCCCAGGCGTGCGCCCCGACCGGGGCTGGAGGAACGTCGCCTCGGGTCAGATCGTCATCCGGGACGTGGACTGCGACCACAACGACCTCGGCAAGGCCCCCCATGCTCAGATGGTCGCCAACGCCCTCTCAGAGGTATTGGACCTGGTCGGTGCCCGATGGCCGGGCGGGCTCGCGTCGCACCGCTGCGGAGGTGCCGGCCCGGGCGGTTCATTGTCTCGTGAGCCGGCGGTGGTGCCCTAGAGGCGACCGGTAAACCGCGGCGCTAGCGTCCAGGCATGCCGGAAGTCGACGGGGGTGGACCTGACGATCCGCATCAGCTGGTGCTCATGGAGCGGCTCGTCGACCTCTCGTTGGAGCGGACCAGGCAGTCCGCGCTGCGGTCAGAGATGTCGGCCGAGCGCTCCTACATGAATGCCGAACGCACGTTATCGGTGTGGATCCGTACCGCCTTGGCGTCGATGGTCGTTGGGATCGCCGTCGACCGCTTCGGGCTGACCACCACCCAACACCGACCCCTCGGCATCGGACCGGACGTGGCGTCGCGCTGGGTCGGTGCTGCCCTGGTCGGGTTCGGCGTGTTCATCGCTATGGTCACGGGCGCCCGGTTCCGGCGCTACGCCACCGAGTACTGCCGCAGCCACGTCCTTCCCCAGCACCACGGTCCGTTCATGGCGCCGGCCTTCGCCCTCCTCGCCTCGCTGTTCGGCATCGTTCTTCTCATCCTGGTCCTCGCGAGACCCTCCTGACCCCGCGCAGGCTCGACATCAGCTCAAGGCACCCGGGTGAGCCGCAACCTCCCCTGCCGCGTCGGCGGCTGGGCCTTGGGGCCGCTCAGGAAGACGAGGATCTCTCGCGCCGACCTGGCGTAAGTCTTGTCGCCCGTGTAAACCACTACCAACGGGACGCCGCCGCCCCGCATTTGGGCCGAGCGCCGGCCTTGGTGCCGGGCAGCCGGCATCGACGCAGGGCAGACGGCGCCCCCGTGCCTGAGGAGCCGCCGGCAGAGCCGGTCCCGGCCGTAGTCGACCTCGACCGCACCCGACGGCGCCCCGGACCTGCCGGCGAGGCGCACGCGCACTGGTATGGACGCGCCGCGCTCGCTCCGGCGGGGGTAGGAGAGCGACCGCCACTTGGTCCGCAGCAGGCTGGCCCCGGCCAAGGTGCGGGGGGGCGCCTTGGGCGCACTGCCCGGGGCCGCCTCTGAGGCTGCGCTAGGCGAGGTGGTGGTGGTGGGCGCCGTCGAGGTCGTGGTCGAGGGGACGGGGGTGCCGGAGGTCGTCGTGGTGGCGGAGGTCGTACCCGGTTGGCCTTCACCTGCGGCTACTGGGGGCCACGAGGTCCCGCCGCTGCCGTCTGGCCGGGCCCAGGGGGTTGTCGCCAGGGGGGTGGTCGCCTCGGTAGCCGGTACTGCCGTCGTCGACGTAGCCGTAAGGGCCGGAGTGAGGCCCGCGGTGGTGGTTGTCGTCGCCACCTCGCCGAGAGCCCCGGGCGGGCCGAGGTTACCGGACGTGCCCGGGGCGTACACCTCCAGGGAATAGATGACCGCGTAGGCAGGGAAGCCAGGGCCCCAGTAGTAGGGCCTCAGCCCGCCGAGCTGGGAGTTGTAGTCGAGCCCGGTGGGCTCGACCTTGACGGCGCTGACGCCCGCGATGGGGGGGAAGGACAGCTCTTCCATGCGCTCGAAGAACTCGTTGCTGACCGCGCCCACCGTGGTCCAGGCGCCCCCCGTCTCTACTTGCACCGAATAGTCCCGGAGGCCGGGCAGGACGCTGGCGAGCGAGCTCGTGGACACGACGACCCGGTCAACGGTCTCGGGGCTCGCCAGGTTGACCTCGAGCCAGGGCGAGGGGTCCCCCGGTTGGGACGCCCACGCCGGCGTCGACCCTATGCCCCCGCCGTTGTCGGCATCGGCCGCCCCGCGTATGACGTCGGCGGCGCCGTTGTCGCCGCCCTGCGACGACGAGGCGGCCGCGGTTGCCCCCGCGCTCGCCAGGGCCAGGTCAGGGCCGAAGCTCTCCGCCGGCCCGACTGAGATCGTGTCACCCGAAGGCACGGCCAGGTACAGCGGGGCGCCCGAGAGCTGGACCGGCGCCGGAGAGGACGCTGACACGGTCAGCGAGCCGGGCTCGCCCAGCGACCCCGTAGTCGTGAGGGTGGCCGTGCCTGGTCCCGACGTTAGGGACACCTGGCCGGCCACGTCCAAGTCGTCGGTCCAGACAGCCAGGATGTCGTTGCTGGCGCTGCCGTCGGCCGGGGGCCCGAACAGCATGCCGTACGCATGGGGGATCCCGAGGTCGACCTGCTCGACGAAGGGACGGTCCCCCAACAGGTTGGACACCGTCATGAGGCCGATGGCGCCCGGTTTCAGGTACAAGTCGGCGTTGCTCGCCTCGATGAGGGAGTAATCGGTACCGAAGCCGGCATAACCTCCTTCGGGTATGAAGTAGTCCCAGTTGGTGATCCCGAGCGAGCGGAGCCACATCCACGCACGCGGCGCCCAGTTGCCGACGTCGTAGAACGCCTCTTCGCCGTCCGACCACCAACCTTGCTCGGTGTCCCAGATGGGCATGGAGCCGGCACCATATCTGGCCATGAGCGCCTTCAGCGCCTGGATCGCAGCCGGGGTGCCCTCCTCCTCGAAGGACCGGTCGTAGCCCGGATAGGGGTGGATGCCGGCGATGTCCATGTACGAGAAGCCACCCGCTTGCGCGATCCCGGCCCACCAGCCCCCCACGTCCATGCCGCAGACCGTCCCTCCTATGACCTGCAGGTGCCTACCGTCGGCCGCGTCGGCTGCCTGCACCGCGCCGTAAAAAGGTTGGAGGACCGACTGCACGTAGCTGGCAGGGCTGAAGGGCCCGGTGTTCGGCTCGTTCCACGCTTCGACATACCCGAGGTCGGGTGCCGTGGTCGCAAAGTGCTCGGCGATGGCCTCGGCGTCGCCTTGCCAATAGCCCTGCGTGACGAGCATCTCGTCGAGCGCGGCGTCTTGGCCGAACTGGACCTCGAAGTGGACGCCCAGCGCCTTGGCCTCCTCGGCCGCCTGCTCGGTGGCCGGGTCGTACGCGGCCCAGTTGCCGAGGCCGGCCGGCCCGCAGGTGGCCGTCGTCGGCTCGGGGAGGCTGCAGTTGGGCAGGAGGGCCGCCATGTCTAGCTGCTCCCGCATGTCACCAGTACCGAGCGCCCCAGCCAACTGCACCCCTCGCTCGGGCGAAGGCCCGCCGTAGCTCATCCCTGGGGCCAGGCCGGCAAGGTCGAGCGTGTCGCCGGGCATGCCCACCGAGTAGGTCATGCAGGTCGAGCCGATGGTGGTGCTCGTGGCGGTGTCGACGAGGTCAGCGTTCACGAGGTAGACACCGGCGGCGGCGGGAGCGGGGAGGCCGACCTGCAGCGCTTGCCCCGCCCCGGCCCCCGACCACGACAGAGCCACGACCGTGGGCGCGGGCAGCGAGTTGGACATGACCTCGGCGGCGCCGGCGACCCAGTAGCTGAGGTCGAGAGGGTGGGGGTAGTAACGCCACCAGCTGTCGAAGCTCGCGGTAACCGACGGGACGGTGCCGGGAGGGAAGTAGCCGGCGGTCGAGCCCGCGCTCAGCCCGGCGC
>JBOGGK010000083.1:0-6577 GCA_050744045.1 Acidimicrobiales bacterium
TAGTGGTATCAAAGATTGACAGACCGTAAGGGGTCGGCCACATGTCCTGGTTGGCGGTCGCGGTCAAGGTGACACTTTGACCGCCCGGCACCGACGTGGCGCTCGCCGAGATCACCGCCGAATACCCCGTTGAAGATGCCGCAAACGCCGGTGCAACAGGCAACAGGCCACATACCAACAACACCGACAGACCCGAAAAGGCGATGGCCGTCCGCCGGATCCCTCGGTTCTTGGCGCTCACCCGATCCCCTTGTCCCCGATCCCCTTGTCCACGACCCCGTCCGAGTATACCACCGAATAGTTCGAGCGCCACAGCGGGACTTCCGCCCTATTCGGAACCGGTGCAGGGTTACTCGCAGAAGGCTTCGGTGGCTCCATCTGTGTCAAGTCGCTGTATGCCCGACGCTTGCAACCGGGAGGAAGACCTCGTAGTTCTGGAAGAAGTTGGCCAAGAACGACCACTCGAGCAACCCGAAACATCGGCCGCCGGCCGTCTCCTCCAGGGAGGGGTGGAGTTGGCTCCGGTACATTGATAGGGCTAGGACCTTCCGTTCGAGGTAGTGGCTCGTCCTCACCAGGGCCGGTCGACGGGGAAGCGCCCAACGTACACTCGTCACCCTGGCCCCTGGCCAACCGGAGATCCACCGCCGGGGTTCGTTCCACTGCCAGACCGGAAACTCGTAGAGTTCGATGTCTGGCCGCCCTGCCAGGCTGCGGCGAACGGCTCGACCGAGCGCGGCGTGGTCGGGGTGAGGGTCGGATACCGAGGTCGTGAGAACCTCGGACGGATCGAAGCGTTCCACCAGGTCGCTCACCAGGTGATCAAGTCGTAGATCGTCTCCTGCGAGGGTGCCGTCCTCCAGACCCATCCATATCAACGACTCCTGTGGAACACCCAGGATGCGGCAGGCGCCGGCGACCTCCTCCCGGCGGATGTGGGCCAGCTCGTCAGCAGGTAGGTAGTCTGAGCCGTGACGGCCGTCGGTGACTATCGCGACGGTTACCTCGGTGCCGGCTTCTCGCTTGCACATGATGGTTGCTGCGCACCCAAGGGTTTCGTCGTCGGGGTGGGGCGCCAGCACCAGGCAGGGTCGGCCCGCGACGAGATCAGTCATGTCACGACCGGCAACGACAAGGGCCGTCCACGCCGCCTTACGGAGCGCGACATGACCGAATTGGTGCAATCCCAATCGGAACCTCTCACTCCCTCGGGAGGCCGGCAAATGCGGACGGTAATAGTCGGCAGGGAGTTTCATGCAGAGTGATCAAGGTGTCTGGTCGGGTGAAGGTCCCGAAGAGGGTGTACGAGTCAGGCTGCCCCTTTCGTTCGGCCGGCGTTGCAGGCTTGGATGTACAGGTCGTCAAAGCAAGTGGACACCTGCGCCCATGTGTACTTTGTCTCAATTAACCGCCTCCCCCGCCAGCCCAGGACAGCCGCAGCCTCAGGGTTGGACAGGAGGTCGAGGATCGCATGGCCGTATTGCAACGGCTCGTCGTCGGCGATGACCAGGTGCTCGCCGTGTCGGGCTGCTATACCCTCGCTGCCGAGCCTGGTTGAGACCAGAGGTTTGGCCATGGCTAAGGCTTCGAGCACCTTGAGGCGAGTTCCCCCTCCCATTCGTAGCGGTGCAACGCAGACGGCCGCCTGCTGAACATAGGGTCGCACATCATCCACGCGTCCGGTGATCGTGACGCCGGGCCGGCGCAGGGCTTCGAAGTGGGCAGGATCTCCGTCGCCGACGATCGTGAGGGTGGCTCTGGGGCGCTCTCGCGCCACCAATGGGAAGACTTCGTCGACCAGATAGCGCGCTGCGTCGAAGTTGGGCCTGTAGGAGAGCAAACCGGTGAAGACGAGGCTGTCGGCCTTGACAGCCGTCGGTTCCGGCTTGAAGTACCCGGGGTCAACGGCGTTCGGAACTGCCGCCGCTGCGGTTCCGGACGCTTGTGACCGGACGATGGCGAGCTCCCTTTCGGAAGGCACGGCGCACGCGTCGACGGACCGCCACAGCCTCTGTTCAAACGCGCGGTACTTGAGCCACTCCACGGTATTGAAGGCTCGGCGCACGGTCGAACTCTCCCTGTGTCGCATGCGGTCGAGGACCTCGTACTCGATGTTGTGCTCGTCGAGCACGACAGCTGGGCCGATCGGTAGCAGAATGCTGGCCACCTGGCTGCCTTCGAGCTGGATGCAGTCGAAGTCGCTTGCCGCAACCGCATTTCGGATCGCTCGTTCGAGCGCCGAGGATCGAAGCTCTACTGCGAGGAAGGGCAGGGCGCTGCCGAGGGCGAGCCCTTGGCGCAGCCTGCGATTGAGTCCACCTGGCAGGGTGTGAATGGAGGGGATTACCTGCAGTTCGGAGATAGAGGCCTTGAGCCCTTCCACTCGGTCGACATCGTCAGCTCCGGCGTGGCAAACGAGCGTCATTCGGTGGCGTTGGCACAGGTGGCGGAGCAGTTGGTAGGTTCGCATTCCCGAGCCCCAGGTCGGCGGATAAGGGACGCCGCCGGCGACCACGAGTATGTTCACGCCACCACCTGCTGCGCGGCAGCCGACCGGGGGGTGTTGGCCGCGTATCTCATCAAGTCGAAGATGCGTCGGCAGTTGACCAAGGTGTCGTGCTCCGCCTCGGCGAGCTTGCGCGCGGCCGATTCCATGCGACGTCTGAGGGCAGGTTGGGCGACGAGCCGTCGGAGAGCTGCGCAGAGCATGTCCGGCCTACCTGGCTGCACGAGGAGGCCGTTGACACCGTCGCGGAGCATGTCAGGGATCGACCCGATCGCTGTGGCTACCACCGGCAGCCCGCTGGCCATGGCCTCGGCTATGACAAGGGGGGTGCAGTCGCCCCGCGTGGGAAGTACGAAGATGTCCGCCCGGCCATACAGGTCGACCATCTCTCTGCTGTTGGGCTGCACGTTGCGGTGCACCCGGACGTTTCCTGCTGCGGAGAGCGTGTTGGGAAGCGGTGTTGACGTGACGATGTCGAGCTTCACCGGAAACCCCAGAGAACTGACCGCGTCCAGGAGGTCTGGGCCTCCCTTGCGATCGAAGTCACCTCCGACGAACAGTAGCCGGACGGGGTCGGCGTGGCGCTCGCGACGCGGAGCGAAGCGTGACAGCTGGACTCCGGGATAGATGGCGTGAACCTTCTCCGGCGGGACGCGGTAGTCCTGTACCACCGAGTTGGCGGCCCACTGCGACCAGGTCACGATAGCGGCGGAGTCGGCCAGTGATCGCCGGGTGAGGTGCCGCTTCATTGCCTCGATTCCCCCCGGCTGGCGATGGTGTCCGTAGGCGCCACCTACCGAGTCGAAGTTGAGAGGGGTCGCGTCGAGCGACACCACCGTCGGGATTGCTCGCATTACCTTCCGGCTGAAGAGTGCGGCGACTTGAGTGTGGATCAGTGCGCAATCGATGGGCGACTGGCTCAGCGCCCCGCGAAGCGCGCGCCGGGCTGCCCAGCTCATCTGTGCGGACCAGTTGTTGACCAAGGGCAACGGCCGGACGCCGGAAGTCGCGACGGGGCCGAGCCTTATGACGGTTGCGTCGAGGTCGGGCTCAGCTTCGAGAGCTGACTCGATGTTCATGCTGTGCACGGTGTGGCCGATGCCCTGCTCCAGCACGAACACGAAGTGCAAGCGGCTCACTTGGGCTGACCTCCGGTCACGTACAGAGAGAGCGCAGGGCAGGAGACCTTGATACCTGCCCGGTCGAGCGGCTTGCTCACCCCCTGCTGAGACGCTGCGTGAGCACCCAGGGGAACAGTTCCCGAACTGCCGAGACGCCATCGGACGCGTAGCGGCGGGCGAGGCGGCGTGGCTCGCAAGCAAGTCGAAAGCTCCACTCCAGCCCGACGTTCTGCATCCACTCCGGGGCCCGGGGGTGTCGACCCGCTATCAGGTCCAGGGAGCCCCCCACACCGATGCACACCATGGGCAGAGCAGCCAGGTTACGCCGTATCCACTTCTCCTGCTTGGGGTGGCCGAACGCGACGAGAAGGATGTGAGGGTCGGCCGCCGCGATGCGCTCGATGATGGTCGCGTCCTCTATGTCTTCGAGGGGGGTGCGGGGAGGTTCGAAGTGGCTGACTGACAGTTCCGGGTGGGCGGCAGTGAGTGCGCTGGCAGCGTCGGCCGCGCTCCCGTGCTCTCCCCCGAGCATGAAGAGCCTCAAGCCGTGTCGGCTGGCCTCAGCCGCCAGTGCGAGCACCAGGTCGACGCCGGCGACACGCTGCGCGCCGCGAGCGCCAAGCCAACGGCCGGCCCAAACGACTGGTGCGCCGTCAGCGATGTTCAGGTCGGCGCTACGAAGTATGCGGTCAACCTCGTCGTCACGGCGGCTGTTCACGAGAAAGTCAAGATTGACCGTGGCAACCTGGAAGGACCGGCGTTCCTGAGCGACCGACACGACCTGGTCGACCACTGAGCCCAGGTCGAGGAAGTCGACGGGTATGTCAAGGACCCGCGTGCGCTCAGGTGACGCGTTCACCCGGTCTCTCCGTTCGAACCCAGGTGTGCGCTGGTCGGCTACGCAGGACCCTCCTGGTGCCGACTGCCTTCTCCACGAGGAAGCGCGGAGCGAAGATGAGGCTACGGTACATCTCCCAAGAGGCGCCCGCAGCGGCCATCCCGAGGACCACGAATCCGGCCAGACCAGCCGATGCAACGATGGAAGGGATCAGCGCCGCGATCGGCACGAGGCCAGCGAACAGAAGAGCAGCCACAGGAAGCGCTCCTGCCACAATGGCCGTCGCGAGCACCCCGAGCGGCGGTACCACCAGGTCGATCGCGGCGTCCAGGTTTGAGAAGTGGCCGCTGGCAGCCTCGCGAAGCAGCGCCGGCAGCTCGCGACGAGCCAAGTGGAGGCGTCCGCCTTCCCAACGTTCGCGCTGGGCTCGCTCTCCTTGAAACGTTGCCGGCATGGGTCCCTCGACTCGAGCATCTCGGGCGAATACCGGCCGGACACCCGCGCGACGGAGCACGAGGGTGAATTCGAGGTCCTCTGCTCCAGTGAAAGCGTTCCAGGGGTTGGCCTCGATCACTTCGCGGCCGAGCAGCATCCCGTTGCCAACCAGGCTGCAGGGCAACCCCAGGGCGGCGCGACCGGAGAAACGGACCCGGTGGAAGAGCAGGAATGCCGCTGCCCGCAGCTGCACGCGAGGTGAACCAGAGTCGCAGAAGACCGAGTAGTCGCCCTGGGCCACCGCGCACCCGCGGGCGGAAGCCGAAAGGTGGCGGAGGAATTCAGGCTGGGTGACGGAGTCCGCGTCGACTATGACGAAGGCGTCCGGCACGAAGTCACCGTGTAGAGGTGCGCGGGAGAGGAACTGGTCCATGGCCCATCGCAACGCATAGCCCTTGCCGGGCCTCAGTCGATCGGTTCGCACCAGGACCTCGGCGCCGGCATCCCGGGCAAGCGTCGCGGTGGCATCTGAGCAGTTGTCTGCTATTACCACGACCCGGTAGAGATCTGGGGGGTAGTCCTGGTGGCGCAGCGAGTGGAGACAGCGACCGATCAGGTCGGCCTCGTCGTGGGCCGGGACGAGCACCAAGACGCGAGTGGTCGCCGGTCCTGCCTCGGGCTCGTCCTGGTGGAAGAAAGCAGCGATCGCAAGGACCAGAAGGTAGAGAGCTTCCGCTGCCATCAGTACGCTCATGGTCACCGAAGCCGCCGCAACAGCATCGGCAACGGGGTGCAGCAGGCTCAATGCCGCACCCCTTCGAGTTGTCCGGGATGTTGGCCACGCCCCTTGCTACTCTCGGGATGCGCTGGAAGTCGCATCGAGGAGAAGAGGCCCCTTCTGTCAGGTTTGATACGGGACGCGCTCCGGCACTGGTGGTCGCTGGTGGTCGGCGCCCGTTACGGGACGATCTCTACGGCGGCCAGATCCCACTGATCCGAGGTTGGTCTCGTGTCGATGATGGAGGTGGTCGTCCCGGACGTCGCGATGGGGCCTTTCACCCGCTGGACCCAGGATGTGTCATCGGACGCGTGGTCCAGGTACTGGTGCACCATGACCTGACCCCTGCCGAGGTGGCGGGAGGTTGGGTTGTCCCAGTCGTGGCCGACCCCCCAGACCAAAGAGCCAGGCGCCGTCGTCGTCATCGTGACGATCGGTTGTCCGGACGGCGATCCGGCGACGCTGGCGGCACCCGGCGCCGGCGCGGCACCCTTGAAGGCTGCAAGCGTGATGCTCCCCTCGTAGCCCCCGGCGGAGCGGCTTGCGGTTACGGTCATGGACGAGACGGGCTCGGGACTAAAGGCCGTCCAGATCTCCGCGTCGCCATACTGGAAGTCGCTCCGGACGACGAGGGTCCATGTCAGATTTCCTCCTGCTACTCCGGTGACCGACTGCTGGCCCGAGCCGGCCGGACCGTCTGAGCTCAGGAAGGCCACCAGGAGCTCGTCGGGACCCGAGGTAGTGAGCGCGGCTGATCTGAAGTCGGATCCAGCGGCGATGTTGCGGCTGACGACCTGGTCGAGAGTGACGGTCGGTGTCGTTGCAGGGAACGTCGGTGTGACCGTGGTGGTCGGGTCGACAGTGGTCGTCGGGGTGGCCGGGGCGATCGTGGTCGTCGG
>JBOGGK010000084.1:0-6219 GCA_050744045.1 Acidimicrobiales bacterium
GGTTCGCCCGGGGCGACGACCACGCTGCGCCCGAACGGCGGGCCGGCGATGGGAGGGCCGGCGATGGGCGGGCCGGCGATGGGGGGGCCGGCGATGGGGGGGCCGGCGGCGCACGCTATGCCGGCCGGGCGAGCTTCGTCGCCACGGGCACGTTCCCAGCACTCCCGTACCTCGCTCGCTCGCTCGTGGCGGCCGCCGCAGTAAACGCAGGGGAGACCCGGCGGCGCCGCCATCATCGGGCGGGAGGCGGCGGCCCCCCCTCGGCGGCCGAGCCCGCCCGGGCCGCCTGATCGGCCTGGTCGTCCCGCCCGGGCGGCTCCGTTCGCATGAACCTTCAGTCTACGCCTGACAGCGGGAGGCTGGATCTCGAAGTGCAGCCGAGCGGAGTGTAGCTATTAGCAGAAAACCCCCCTCCCGGCGGGGGGGTTTTCGCGCACTTGTCGACGTTTTGGTGCCAGTGGCCCGGAGCCTTTGTAAACTTGCGCGCGCCTGGCGTCGCTAACGGCAGAATACTCCGGGGCCGCCGCGCGTAAGTGGTCGAAAACTACCCGGTCTGGCGAGGGGTTTTTGTACACTTTGATACACTCGGCCCGTACCAGCGCGCGGTCACCTTGCGAACGGACGGGAGAGACAAAATGCCGAAAGCAGCGTGCAGGTAGGAAAGGGTCGGTCCAGTGGGAAGGTTGCGTCTCGGGTTGCAACTTGGTTACTGGGGGGCCTCGCCTCCCGTTGACGCCGCCGACCTCGTGGCCGAGGCAGACCGGCTCGGGTTCGACTCGGTCTGGACGGCGGAAGCCTACGGGTCGGATGCCTTGAGCCCGCTTGCCTGGTGGGGCTCGAGGACGAGCCGGGTCCGGCTCGGGACCGCGTTGTGCCAACTGTCGGCGCGCGCCCCTACGGCGACGGCTATGGCCGCCCTGACGATGGACCACCTGAGCGGTGGCCGGTTCGTGCTCGGTCTCGGCGTGTCTGGCCCGCAGGTCGTCGAGGGGTGGTACGGCCAGCCTTTCCCGCGGCCTCTCGAGCGGGCGCGCGAGTACGTGTCCATCGTGCGCAAAGTGCTCGAGCGCGAGGCCCCGGTGACCAACCCGGGGCCTCATTACCCGTTGCCCTACCCGGGAGGCGCGGGGTTGGGCAAGCCACTGCGGTCGGTCGTCCACCCATTACGGGCAGATTTGCCCATCGTCCTCGGTGCCGAGGGCCCTAAGAACGTCGCCCTGGCCGCGGAAGTGGCCGACGGGTGGCTGCCGTTGTGGTTCTCGCCGGGGCACGCTGAGCACTTCGCCGCTGCCCTCGGGGAAGGGTTTTCCCGGCCCGGGGCGCGGCGCTCGGCGGCGGGCTTCGAGGTCATCGCCTCGTGCCCCGTGGTGGTCGACGAGGACGTTGAGCGAGCCACCGACGCAGTGCGGCCAATGGTGGCCCTTTACGTCGGGGGCATGGGGGCCCGGGCCGAGAACTACCACCTCGACGCCTTGGTGCGGATGGGCTTCGAGGCCCCCGCCCGTGAGGTCCAGGCCCTGTACTCGAGTGGCCACCGACGCGAGGCGGTGGCCGCCGTGCCGAGGTCGCTCGTCGAGGAGGTGGCCTTGGTCGGGCCCCTGGAGAAGATCCGCGACAGGTTGGTCGCCTGGCAGGAGTCGATCGCCACCACCCTGGCCATATCTCCAGGGGTACCGATGGCCTACTCGACGGGGTCGATGGGCGCTCCTGGGGGCCGGCGCGGCAACGCTCTTTCCCGGGTCGAGACCCTGCGCGCCATGGCCGAGCTCATGCTCTGACAGCGGGCGTGTCGGGCCCTGTGCCGACGTCCATGGTGGCCCACCCCCGGGAGCCGTCCGGGCCGGTGGCGACCAGCCTCCAGTACCCGGTGGCCGGGAACGTGGCCCGGAAGCTCGCCTCACCCCCCGCCAGCCG
The DNA here is from genome assembly GCA_050744045.1 of Acidimicrobiales bacterium. Taxonomy (GTDB): domain Bacteria; phylum Actinomycetota; class Acidimicrobiia; order Acidimicrobiales; family Palsa-688; genus JBOGGK01. The sequence goes on from JBOGGK010000084.1 coordinate 1,915, forward strand.
GGCCCGGCCCGGGAGCGTGGCCGCCGGTGCACCCGGTGGGCCGATGGCCCGGAGCCGGACCGTCCCGGAGAGCCCCGGGTCCTGGTCGAGCCCGGCGTCCTCTGCCACCAGGTCTACGGTGACGGGTACGTGGGGCACCGCCGCGTAGGAAAGCGAGTAGCCGCTGCCTTCGGCTATGCGCAGGGTCTCGGGAGGGGCGACCGGGGGGATCTGCGGAGGCCGGGGCGACCGGTGGAAGTCGAACCAGTTGAACAGGTCGGGGGCTATCGCGTTCGCCCGGTCGAGCGGGGGTAGCCGCCATAAGCGCTGCACGAACGAGAGCACCGAGAGGTTCGTCGTCGTCTCCGCTATGAGCCCCCGGCGGGTGTAGGGCGAGACCACCACCAATGGAGTCCGGGTGCCGTAGCCGGCGGCGGTCGGCTGGGGCGGGGAGACGTGGTCCCAGAAACCGCCTCCCTCGTCGTAGCCGATGAAGATCGCGGTCGAGGCCCAGTCCGGCCCGGTCATCACCGCCTTTACCAGCTGGCCGAGCCAGGCGTCGCCCAGGCTCAAGTCCTCGGGGGGCTCCTCGCTGTAGCCGAAACCGGGCCGCACGAACGAAAAGGCCGGCAACTGGCCTGCCCTGGCTGCAGCGATGAACTGGCTTGTCCCCACCAGCGCGTCGGTAGCCCCCTCCGGCATGTACCGGTCCCAGACGGAGCCCGCCAACAGCCCTGGGGGCACCCCGTAGTAGATCTTCCAGGACCGGCCGGCGGCCTGGAGCTCGTCGAAGATCGTGTGGAACTTTTCCGATGCCGGCGGCCCGTTGTTGAAGTACCAGCCCTCCGAGCTCCCGTTGACGGAGGCCGTGACGTTGGGCTGCGTAGGGCCCACCTCCGGTTGGAAATTGCGCTCGGCAAGGGCGTAATGGGTGGCCAGGAACTGGAGGTCGGGGTCGGCAGAAGGCGGGAAGAGCGTTATCGCGGCGAGCCCGTCGTAGGGGAGTTGGGTGTAGTCGTCCATAGCGAACTTGCCGTCCGCCTGGCGGTCCATGGCCATGAGCTCCGCCCGCCGGCCGTTGTCGAGCGCCGGCCCCACACTGCCCTGGTTGGGGCCTGCCTCGGACGGGGCGACGGGTGGTGCCGAGTCGAACGCCTCGTGCGGGTTGGGGAGAAAAGTGTGAGCGGGGATGCCCTCAGCGCCCGCCAGATGCCCGAAAAGATTGTCGAAGGTATGGTTTTCCAGGAGGATCTCGACCACGTGCCGCACCGGCACGGGCTGGCTGGCGGCGTCGGCCGGCGACGAGGCGGGTAGCAGGGTCCCGGCCAGCAATGCGGCGCCGGCAACGACATGAGCGGCGGCGAGCTTGCTCGACGAAGGCCGCCGCTGCGGGGCGAGCAGCCGCGCACCCGGCGCAGCGCCCTTGCCCACCGCACGAAAGCTACCACCTATACCGGAACTGGCACCGGCGCTGGAACTGGCGCCGGTGCTGGCACCGGGCACCGGTGCCAGCCCGGTAAGGTCCGAGTGGCGTGACGACGATCTGTGCTCTCGGGGACCTCTTGCTCGACGTCGTGGTGACCGGCTCTGGCCCCCTGCGGCGCGCCGCCGACACCTGGTCCTCGGTCCGGGTGGGAGCCGGCGGCCAAGCGGCCAACGTTGCCGCTTGGGCGGCCTCCCTCGGGGCCCGGGCGCGCCTTGTCACCAAGCGGGCCGCCGATCCCGCCGGCGCGCTGGTGGCTGACGAGCTGGGACGTTTGGGGGTCGAGGTCCTCGGCCCGGTGGCGGCGCCGGGCCGGGGCCACACTGGCGTGGTGGTCTCGCTTTCGGGTTTCGACGGCGAAAGGAGCATGCTGACCGACCGGGGGCCCTGCCCAGAGCTGGCGGCCGCCGAGCTCGACCCTTCGTGGTTCGGCGGCTGCGACTGGTTGCACATCCCCCTCTACAGCCTGGTCGACGCGCCCATCAGGCGAGCCGCTCTCCGGGCTCGGCAATGCTGCCCGAAAGCGAGCCTCGACCTGTCGTCGGTCACGGTGATCGAAGCGCTCGGACCGGAAGAAGTCCAGCGGCTCGTCGCCCAGGTGGCCCCGGCGGTGCTGTTCGCCAACGAGGCCGAGGCCTCCCTCGTCCCGCTGAGCGGTGTGCCCACGATGGTGACCAAACTGGGCGACCGCGGGGCGCTCGTGAACGGCCGGCGCTTCCCGGCCCGGGAGGTGGAGGTCGTCGACAGCACGGGGGCGGGCGACGCCTTCGCCGCCGGTTTCCTCCTCGGAGGGCCCGGGCTGGGCCTGCGCGCTTCGGCCGTCGCGGTCGGCCGGGCCGGTGCTATGCCGGCCCGCCCTACCCGGCCCCCCGGCCCGGCTGCCCCTGTCTACGCAGGCCAGCCCGAGGCGGTGGCGGCTCAATGAGCCCGGTCGCCGTCTCCGACGAGGTGAGCGAGTCCCTGGCCGCCGGTGGACCGGTCGTCGCCTTGGAGACCACCCTGGTTGCGCACGGCTTCCCAGGGGCCGAGGGCCTGGGCGCGGCCCTGGAAGCCGAGCGCCAGGTCCGCTCGGCAGGGGCTGTCCCGGCCACGGTAGGGGTGGTGGACGGCGAGGTCGTCGTCGGCCTGGCCGGGAACCAGCTCGAGCGCTTCGCCGGCGCCCGGAGAGCACGCAAGGTCGGGCCCCGCGACATCGCCAGCTGCACCGTGTCGGGGGAACTGGGGGCCACGACTGTGGGCGGCACCTTGGCCGTGGCCCGTTCGGTCGGGATCCGCTTCATGGGCACGGGGGGGACCGGCGGGGTGCACCGCGGTTTCGCCGTTACTCTCGACATTTCTGCCGACCTGGCCCAAATGGCCAAGACGGCGGCGGTGGTGGTGGCCTCCGGCGCCAAGTCGCTGCTCGACGTGGAGGCTACCGCTCAGGCCCTCGAGGCTCTCGGGGTGCCCGTCCTCGGGTGGCGGACGTCGGTGATGCCCCGCTTCTACACGAGCAGAGGTGGCCCTCCCGTCTCGGCGCGGGTGGAGACCACCGAAGAGGTGGCGGCCGTCGCCGACCAGCACTGGGCGATCTCGGGCGCCGCCGGGCTGCTCCTCGCCAACCCGCCGCCGCGCGACCTCGAGGTGGACGACCTGCTGGCCGAGGCCCTACAGCAGGTGGCGGAAGGCTCGGTCAAGGGCCCCGCCGTCACCCCGGCCGTGCTTTCCCGCCTGCACCTGGCGAGCCGGGGAGCCACGGCGGAGCTCAACAAGCAGCTCATCGCCGGCAACGCCCGCCTGGCCGCTGAGGTCGCCGTAGCCTACGCCAGGCTCACGTCGCTGCGCCGCCCTTGAGGTCTCATGGGGGCCGGCGCGCTCTGCCCGGCAGGGCTCCCGAGCCGGGCGAGGACTTCCCGCTCGTGGGCCAGGAGCCGGCCCTTCAGGTCGAGCCCGCCCCCGTAGCCGGTCAGGGTGCCGTCCGAGCCGATCACCCGGTGGCAGGGGATGATGACGGCTATGGGGTTGCGGTTGTTCGCCATGCCCACGGCCCGGCCCGCCCTGGGGTTGCCGACCTGGCGGGCGATCTCGCCGTAGCTCCTCGTCTCAGCGAAGGGGATCTCGGCCAACGCCCCCCAAACCGCTTTCTGCCACGGCGTCCCCCGGGGGTCGAGCGGCACGTCGAAGCGGGTGAGCTGGCCGGCGAAGTAGGCCTGTAGCTGCGCCTCTGCCTTGGCTACTGCGCTCGGCCGGCCCTTGGGCCGGTCCCCCTCGAGAAATGCGGACATCTTCGCTTCCCCGGGCAGGAGAAGCAGGTGCAGGGCCTCGTCGTTGCCCGAGAGGACCATGCGGCCCACGGGCGTGCCCACGGGCCACCATTCGTCGTCACTGGCCAACTTCTGGTCCCACTTCGAGTAGTGGTTGTTCATGCCACGCTCTCCTCGTCGTTAGTGGCCCGGAGGACGGCCCCGGACCAAAGGTATTGCACTGCGTACGCCCGGTAAGGCCGCCAGGCCTGTGCCCGTTCCGCCGCCTCCCGCACGCCGCCGGGCAGGCCGGCGCGCTCGAGCGCCCGCCGCAACCCGAGGTCCCCGGCGGGGAAGGCATCGGGGTCGGCCAGCGCCCGCATCCTCACGTAGGCGACCGTCCAGGGCCCGAGCCCGGGCAGGGCTAGGAGCCGGGCCGCTGCTTCTTCCCGGTCGGCGCCCGGGCCGAGGTCGACCGACCCCTCCGCCAGCGCCCGGGCCAGACCGACCAGGGCGCGCCCGCGGCTGGCGGGCAACGCCAGTTCTTCGGGGGGCACCGAGGCGAGGGTGGCGGCCGAGGGGAAAGCCCGGCTGACACCCCCGACGGGGTGGGCCAAGGGC
>JBOGGK010000085.1:0-8109 GCA_050744045.1 Acidimicrobiales bacterium
GACCGTAGGTCCCGCTGCGCAACCTGCCGGAGGCGACCCCGACCGCAAGCGTGCTCACGGCGGTCTCGTGCTCGAGGCCCAAAAGGTCGAGCGCCGCCGCGCAGGCGCGGGCGGCGTCGTCCTCGTGCGCCAGGGGCGACCCGAACACGGCGTAGAGGTGAGCACCCTTGTCGCCGATCGTGAGCTGCAGGAGGTTGCCCCCCTGGCCGTCGACTACGGCTTGGGCGCGCCGGACGAACTGGTCGAGAAGGTGCGGGGCCCGGGGGTCCTCGTCGCAGTCGATACCGCTGAAGCGCACGAACACCGGGACAGCGGGGCGCAGCTCGGAGAGGAACTCGCCCCGGCCGGCGCGCATGCGCTCATAGACGCAAGGAAGCAACCATCGCCGGGCGACCGAGCGCGGCAGGCCCGGGTAGGGCAGTGGCGCCACCGGAGGCCTGCCCGGCCCTCGCAGTGCCTGGACGACCCCGACGCGGTCGGTCCCCTCGCCGCGCCGGGAGGCGAGCACGAGCCGGCCCGACAGCGCGGCCGCCGTAGCGCGGTCCACGACGACCTCTCCCCGCCGGGCTTGGTGTTCGGCGCCGGCCAGGCGCTCCATGAGCGCGCCGCCCAACACGTCTATCAGTTGCACGTCCGGGTCGCCCACGACGAAGCGGCGTGCCCGGCCAGCAGCGACCGCCACCTTCATCCCGAGCTCCACCTGGCCCCCGTCCGGCGTAGCGACGGCGGCGACGCCCGCCATAGCGCGTTGCATCTCCAGCGCGCACGCGCTCGCGAGCCGCCCGTCGTCCCCGTCGAGCCAGCAGGTGACGGCGTCACCGCTGAAGGAGACGACACTGCCGCCGAAACGGTGCAGTTCGCCGAGCACGGCGTCGAAGACAGTCGTGAGGACCGAGCTCAGCTCCTCGGCCCCCCGGTGGGCGCCCAGCTGAGCGACCAGCACCTCGGTGAGGGGGGTGAAGCCGGCGATGTCGGCAAAAAGGGCCGCCCCCTGGACCTGGTCGGGCATCGGCGCCCCCGCGCCGAGGGCCCGTCGGCGGTCACCCGGTATGTAGGCGTCCGGGTTTTCTGCCCGTGCCTCGGGTGGCGCCATCGGAGCCTCGCGTTAACAACCGGGCCGGGTCAGGGGACCGCAAAGCCGTAGATGGGCATCCCGTTGGCGAAGAACGACTGTGAGGGCAGGTAAGGGCCGTTGACCAGTACCGCCGTCCAACCCCCGCGCCCGGGCCCGGCATCGCCCTCTATGGTGTCGATCTCCCCGTCGGGCCATACCTGGGCCACCACGCCGATGTGGGGCGAGGCCCTGACGCTCTCTGGCCCAGTGCCGTAGAGCACCAGGTCGCCGGGCGCCGGCTTCTGCCGCGCCGGTACCACCCGCGTGTGGCGCACGGCCCAGTCGTAGACATCGCCCACGAACGCGTAGCGCGGCACGGGCACGCCCACGCGCTGCCATACCCAGGTGGCAAACAGGGCGCACCATTCCTCACAGGGCCCGTACGGGTTGCAGAAGTGGCCGCCGTCGGGGCTCGGGCCTAGCTGGCTCGCCGCTATTTCGACGATCCGGCGCCGGCCCCCCGAGCCCGGGCGGGTGAGGCTCAGGTGGAACGCCTCGGAGTCGAGCAGCCAGTAGCCGTCCCCGGCGGGGTCGGTGGCGATCCCGGATATCGGCGGGCGGGGGTCGGCTTGGCTGTTGCCCCCGAAGCTAGGGGCGTCCCCGAAAGCCTCGACTTCGCCGTTGCCGCACATAAGCCAGTAGCCCTGGCCATCGGGGGTGACCGCAATGCCCGAAACGGGAGGGTACCCCCTGCCCAGTTGGCCCACTCTGGGGGCATCTCCGTAGGCGATGACCTCGCCGCCTCCCTGCACGAGCCAGTAGCCCTTACCGTCGACCGAGGAGGCTATAGCCACCACGGGGATGTTGTGGAGGTTGGTGGTGCCTAGTGACCCGTCGTAGCGGGCGTCGCCGAAAGAATAAACGGCTCCGTGGCTGGTCACCATCCAGTAGCCGCCGCCGTCGGGGGTGGCCGCAAAACCGACGATGGGGTCGGGCACCTTTGCCGCCGGCCAGCCGAAATTGTGGGCGTCCCCGAACGCGTAGACCCGGCCGCCGGCCGTTACCAGCCAGTAGCCCCGCCCATCGGGGACGGCCGCCATGGCCACGACGGGCGCACTGAGGTGGAGGCGCCCTACGCCCCCGAAGTACCTGGCGTCGCCGTAGGTCAAGACGCCGCCGTCGGCCCCGACGAGCCAATACCCGTTCCCGTCCGCCGTGGCCGCCATGCCGGCTATCGGCGAGGCCAGACGGAGGGCGGTCGGGCTCCCGAAGAACCGGGCTGAGCCGTATGCCAGGACGCCGCCGTCGCGGTAGGTCCCCGCGTGCTCCTCCGACCGCAGCCGCGGCGACACCGAGACGTGGCCGGCGGGGGGCCCGCCACCACCGGCAGCTCGCGCCCGCCCCGAGGCCAGGGCCACGCCAGGAAGCCCGATGAGGGCTCCTACCGTCGCTATCGCCAGGGAAATTGCCGAGGCCGCTTTCATCTGGGTGCTTACCGCCCAGCGGCCCCCCGTTCTGGCCCGCATGGTGCCAGTTTCCAACATCGGCGCCCGCCCCTTCAAGACGATTAAGTCCGACAATTCGGTCATTTCCTCCCAACCTCGCCATAACCCAAGCCATGGTCCGAGTGGCTCTCCGGCGGGGGCCGCTCGCCCCCGGGTGGTCGCGTTATCTGGGATGCTGGAGGTCGTGGGGCCGCCAATTCCTGCTCAGACGACGGCGAGTAAGCCTCCCTCGGCTTTTCGGCACCGCTCTGCCCGCCCTGTAGGCGGGCGCCAGAGGGGCCGGGGTGGGCGCAAGTGAAGGTCTATGCAGTCCGCCCGAGGAGGAGCGCCGACGCGCTCCCCCGCCAGGAACAGCTGGCCTGGAAGCTCGCCGAGATGGCCACCGACCCGGTGGAGGTCGGGCCCGAGGTGGCCGAGATGGTGGCCAACCGGCTGATCGACGACGCCGGCGTGGCCGCCGCCGCCCTCCGCCGGCGGCCCGTCGTCAACGCCCGCGCTCAAGCCCTGCCCCACCGCTTGGAGCCGGGGGCTTCGGTCTGGGGATGGGCGGGCGCCGCCCGGAGTGACGACCAACGCGAGCGGGCCGGCGTGTCGCCCGAATGGGCGGCGTGGGCCAACGCGGTGGCCGTGCGCGAGCTCGACTTCCACGACACGTTCCTGGCGGCCGAGTACTCCCACCCCGGCGACAACATCCCTCCTCTCCTGGCTGTAGCCCAGCACGCCGGCTGCAGCGGCGCTGACCTGGTCCGGGGCATTGCCGCCGCCTACGAAGTCCAGGTCGACCTGTGCCGGGCGATCTCCCTGCATGCCCACAAGATCGACCATGTGGCCCACCTCGGCCCCTCGGTGGCGGCCGGCCTCGGGGCGCTGCTCAGGCTGCCGACCGAGGTCGTCTACCACGCGGTCGGCCAGGCCCTCCACACGACCACGGCCACCCGGCAGTCCCGCAAAGGGGAGATCTCGTCGTGGAAGGCGTACGCGCCGGCTTTCGCGGGCAAGGTAGCGGTCGAGGCGGTCGACCGGGCCATGAGAGGAGAGACCTCGCCCGCTCCTATCTACGAAGGCGAAGACGGCGTCATCGCCTGGCTGCTGGACGGGCCGGAGGGGTGCTACGAGGTAGCCGTGCCGGGCCCGGGCGAGCCGAAAAAAGCCATCCTTTCCACCTTCACCAAGGAACATTCGGCCGAGTACCAGGCCCAGGCTTTCATCGACCTGGCCCGCCGGCTGGCGGACCAGGTGGGCGACCTCTCGCGGGTGCGTTCGGTGACGGTGCGCACGAGCCACCACACCCACCACGTCATCGGCACCGGGTCGGGGGACCCGGAGAAGTTCGACCCGGCGGCGTCCCGGGAGACGCTCGACCACTCCCTCCCCTATATTCTTGCCGTGGCCCTGGAGGACGGGGGTTGGGATCACGAGTCCTCCTACTCTCCCGAGCGCGCTCGGAGGGCGTCGACGGTGGCCCTGTGGCGCAAAGTGAGGACCGAGGAGGACCCCGCCTGGACCGAGCGCTACCTGGCCGGCCAGGCTTTCGGGGGACATGTCGTGGTCGAGATGGAAGGCGGCGAGAGGCTCGAGGACGAGCTCGCGGTGGCCGATGCCCACCCCCTGGGCGCCCGCCCCTTCGGACGGCCGGAGTACGAGGCCAAGTTCCGGCGACTGGCGGCCGGCACAGTGCCAGGCCCCGAACAAGAGCGCTTCCTCGGCCTGGCCGAACGCCTGCCCCGGCTGGGCCGGGGCGAGGTGCGGGAGTTGACCTTCGCCGCCCCCGGGCTCGAAAACGGGACAGTCACGGCGGGGCTGTTCTGATGTTCCACTCCCCCGCCTCGGCCCGCGAACGGCGCCAGGCGTTTCGCGATGGCCTCGCCTCGGGAAGGCTCCTGCGCTTCCCGGGGGCCTTCAACCCTTTGTCGGGGATGCTCATCGAGCGGCTCGGGTTCGAGGGCATCTACGTGTCAGGGGCGGTGCTGTCCGCTTCGTTGGGCCTGCCCGACATCGGCCTCACGACGCTGGGAGAAGTTGCCGCCCGCAGCCACGAGATCGCCAGGGTCAGCCGCCTGCCCACCCTCGTGGACGCCGACACCGGTTTCGGCGAGGCCCTCTCCGCCGCCCGAACGGTGCACGTCCTCGAAGAGCTGGGGGTTTCCGGCTGTCACATCGAGGACCAGGTGAGCCCCAAGCGCTGCGGCCACCTGGACGGCAAGGAGGTCGTTCCCGGCGCGGTCATGTGCCGGCGCATAAAGGCGGCGGCAGGGGCGAGGCGCGACCCGGGCTTCGTCATATGCGCCCGCACCGACGCCAGGGCCGCAGAGGGGTTGGAGGGCGCCATCGCCCGGGCCAAGGACTACATCGACGCGGGGGCCGACATGATCTTCCCGGAGGCGCTGGCGGGTGCGGATGAGCTCGAAAAAGTGCGGGCCGCGGTCGAGGTCCCCATCCTTGCCAACATGACCGAGTTCGGCAAGACTGAGCTGCTGAGCACGAGCACGCTCGCTTCCATTGGCGTTAACGTGGTCATCTACCCGGTTACATTGCTGCGCCTGGCCATGGGGGCAGCAGAAAGAGGTCTGCGGGCAATTGGCTCCCAGGGCACCCAGGAAGGGCTAGTGGGCGAAATGCAGACGCGCTCGGCGCTTTACGAGCTGTTGCGCTACGACGACTACATCGAACTGGACGCCTCGCTCGCCAGGCCGGAGGAGAATTGAGCACCGGCACCGGAGGAGCGAGCACCGGAGCGGACGAGGCCGCCGCCCCGGAGCTAAGGCGGGGCCTGGCCGGGGTGCTAGCCGACACGACCGCGGTGTCGGTGATCGATGAACAAAGCGGGTCGCTGCTTTACCGCGGCTACCCCGTCCCCGAGCTTGCCGCCTCGCGAAGCTTCGAGGAGGTGGCGTACCTCATATGGCACGGGGAACTGCCCAACCCCTCGCAACTATCGGCACTTGTAGAGGCCGAACGAGCGCGCCGGGACGTGCCCGCAGGGCTGGCCCGGGCACTCGCGGGGCTGCCCCCGAGCTGCCATCCCATGGACGTGCTCCGCACCGCGGTCAGCTGGCTGGGCGCGCAGGGCCCCCGAGAGGAGTACGGGGGGGCATCGGCACCCTCGGACGACCCCGAGCGGGCGAGAGCCGACATGGACAGCGCCATAGATCTGTGGGCCAAGCTACCGACCATCGTCGCTGCCGAGCAACGGCGCCGCCGGGGCCAGGGCCCGATCGCGCCCGACCCGGGGTTGGGTTTCGCCGAGAACTTCTTCCACATGTGCTCCGGCTCGGTCCCCGACGAAGAAGTGGTCGCCTGCTTCGGCACTTCTCTGGTGCTCTACGCCGAGCACGGCTTCAATGCATCCACCTTCGCCGCCCGTGTCATCACCTCGACCGGTTCCGACCTGCACTCGGCCGTGACCGGAGCGATAGGGGCGCTCAAGGGCCCCCTGCACGGGGGGGCCAACGAGGCCGTGATGGGCATCTTCGCCGAGATCACCGGCCCCGATCAGGTGGACGCCTGGCTGGCCGGGGCACTCGGGGCGGGCCGCAAAGTCATGGGTTTTGGCCACCGCGTCTACAAGCACGGGGACAGCCGGGTGCCCACGATGCGGGCCGCGCTCGAGCGCCTCGCCCGGCGCAGTGAGCAAGGCGAGCAACTGCTTGCCGTCTCCGACCGGCTGGCGCAAGCGATGCTCGAAGCCAAGGGGCTCTACCCGAACCTCGACTACCCGAGCGGGCCTGCCTTTTACCTGATGGGTTTCGACGTCCCGACGTTCACGCCTATCTTCGTCATGAGCCGCATAACCGGTTGGACGGCCCATGTCATGGAACAAAAAGCGCACAACGCCCTCATAAGGCCACTTTCCAGTTACGTGGGCGAGGCTCGCCGTCCCCTGCCGGCGAGCCCGCCAACCAGCCGGCCTTGAGGCCCAGGCAGCCCTTTCCGCGGCGGCCGCGGCGCAGCTGGCCCGGCGCCCGGGCGCGCGAGCGGGCTCCCCGAGGACATGCCCCCGGGGTAGTGGGGACCCTGGTGGCCCCTCCCGTGGGAGCCCGCCGGGACAGCCTGGCGCTGGTGCCGGCCAGGACGGGGGCCTGGGCCGACCGGGAGAGCCCTACTGCCCCGGGGCACATGCCCCTGCCATTGGCCCTGTCCCCCCCGCCGCTACGGCGGCCGCGAAGGGGAAGGGCTTCGTGGCCCGAACTGGCGATAGTGGGCGTCGTCGCCGTGGCGGCAGCGGTCGCACTTTTCCATACTGCCTGGGCACACCCTTTCGGTACCCAGGTCGGGGGGGTCGGGGACGCCGACGAGTACTCGTGGTTCCTGTCGTGGGTGCCTTACGCGCTCGGCCACGGCCTGGACCCGCTCGTCAGCACCTACGTGAGCCACCCGAGCGGGATAAACCTGATGTGGAACACCTCGGTGCTGCTGCCGAGCCTCTTGGTCTCACCCCTCACCGTCGCCTTCGGGGCGGCGTTCTCCTACAACGTCCTGGTCACCGCGGCGCCCGTGCTGACCACGGTCCTTTGCCAGCTGGCCTTCCGGCGCTGGGTGGGCCGGCTGCCGTCGCTCGCCGGCGCTTTGGTCGTCGGCTTCTCGCCCTACATGGTGGCGCAGTCGACCGGCCACCTCGCGCAGACGCTCATAATGAGCGCCCCGCTGGTGCTCTTGGCCCTCGACCGGCTCCTGGTCCTCCAGCAGAGCCGGCCCTGGCTCGATGGGCTCCTGCTCGGCCTGCTGGCCTGGGCGCAGCTGCTGACCGGGGAAGAAGTGCTCGCCATGGAGGCGGTCACCGCCGTCATCGCCGTGGCTGTGCTGTGCGCGGTCGCCCGCCGGGAGGTCGGCCCCCATTTCCCCTACGCGGCGCGCGGCGTGGGCGTGGCCGCGGGCGTCTGCGCCGCCCTCTCGGCGCCCTTCCTCGCCGTCCAGTACCTGGGCCCGGACAAGGTCGAGAACGTCCACCCCGCCAACGTGTACGTGAGCGACCTGCTCAACTTCGTCGTACCCACAAACATCACCAAACTGGCTCCCGCCGCCGCTCTCCACATCAGCTCCCACTTCACCGGCAACGGCTCGGAGGACGGGGCCTACCTGGGAATCCTCCTCGTCGCTTTCTTGCTGCTGGCGCTCGTCGTCGCCCGCCGCCGCCGGGTCACCTGGGTGGCCCTCGCCATCGCCGGTGCCGCCGCCGTGCTTTCGATGGGCCCCACCTTGCACGTCGGCGGGCACGTCAGCCGCTTCCCGATGCCGGACGAGCTCCTCCAGAAGCTGCCGGCACTGCACAACCTGCTACCCGACCGCTTCGCATCGATGATGACGTTCGGGGCCGGCCTCCTCGTCGCCCTGGGTTGCGACGGGCTCAAACGGCTAAAAAGGCCGGCCATGGCGTCGGGGTGGGCGCTGTGCGCGGCCGGCCTGGCCGCGTTGGTCCCGATCACCAATTACCCGGCGGCGATGAGCCCGTTCTACTGGGCTTTCGACACGGGTCTTTCGTGCCCTCCAGCGGGCCCCCAGGCGGCGGGCTCCCAGGCGGCAGGATCCGAGACGGGCCCAGGGCACCCGGTC
>JBOGGK010000086.1:0-9020 GCA_050744045.1 Acidimicrobiales bacterium
GCCGGGGGCTCCAGTGGTAGCTCGACGGGCGCGAGTGGTAGCTCGACGGGCGCGCCGGCGGGCCCTTCGCGCAGGTCGATGTCCCCATCGAACGGGCTCGGGCGAGGCAGGCTGGGCGCGGGGACCAAGGGCGGCGACGCGGCCGGCGGGGCGGCCACGCTCTGGTTGGTCAAGGGTTGCGAGGTCACAATTTATCTAGGTCCCATGCGGATTTTTGCACGCCGACCGCCTCACGCGTGCCGTGTCGCCATCACTGTACCCGCCGGGGCGAGCGCTACTCCCCTGGGGCTCGGTGTTCACGGTACCCTCAATATTCATTGACGGTAAGTGGCCGAAAGCACAGGCACAGTGGCGGCTGTGGGCCGGGGGAAGTTAGAGCTGGAGCAGTGGGGGCTTGCGCGACAGCGGGCCCGGGGCGGGGCGGTCAGCGCCTCCAGGCACGGGCGCCTTGGGGTGCGAAAGAGAAGCCGCTGGCGATGACCCCGAGCTTTCCCAGGGCGTCCATCACCCGGTGGCGGTGCTCGAAGTCCACGTAAAGCAACATGTGCCCGCCACCGCCAGCCCCGGTGACCTTCCCGCCCAGGGCACCATTGTCCAGGGCGAGTTGGTACATCTCGTCTATGAGAGGCGTAGTGATCTTCGGGGACATCTTCTTCTTGGCTTCCCAGGCCTGGCCCAGGAGCCAGCCGAAGTCGTCGAGCTTGCCCTTCAGCAGCGCCTCTTTCATCGCCCGAGCCAGGTGCTTCTGCTCTCGGAGCCCGGCCAGTGCGTCTGGCTCGGAACGGGTGTAGCGGGCGGTCTGGTCCGAGATGATGGCGTCGGAGCGCCGCGTGGCGCCGGTGAAGCAGACGACCAGGTTCATCTCCAGCTCGCCGACGATGTGGTCACGGACCCGGAGGGGGTTCACCACCACCTGGTCGCCGAACTCGATGTAGTTGAACCCCCCAAAGGCGGCGGCGTAGTAGTCCTGGAGGCCACCGGCGATCTGCATGTCCTCGCGTTCGACGACCGAGGCGAGGTGGGCCACTTCGTACTCTCCCATGGGGAGCCCGTAGTACTCGTTGAGCAAGGCGACGACGGTGACCACCATGGCCGAGGAGGAGCCGAGGCCCGAGCCGGGCGGGGCGGACGAGGAAAGGATGATGCCGCAACCGTGGTCGTCCTCGCGCCAGAGCCGGCGCAGGGCGGCCTTTATCAGGTCGAGGTTGCCGTCTGACTTGAAGCCGTCGGCAGGAGCGCACTCGACGCATATGCCGTAGTCGCGCGACTCGATGCTGACGTTGCTGTGCGCGTGCACGGACAGTGATCCGAGTACGTAGCGGTCGATGGTGGCGCTGAGGACCACTCCTCCCTCGGTCTCGGGGAAGGGGGAGACGTCGGTCCCTCCCCCGGCGAAGCTGAGCCGGAGCGGCGTCCTCGCCCGTACCAGGCTGCGGGCGCGCTTTTCGGCGGCGAGCTGGTCCCGAGGGGGTACCAGCAGCTCGCTCACATCGGCTCCCGGGTTTGGACGGCTGGGGCCGGCGCCGGTGGCACGAAGGCGCTGCGGGCGGGTGCCCAGCGCGCCCGAGCGCTGGCGCCGAGCAGGCGCAAAGCGAACGGGAGGTCGTGGACGACGTAGCGCCCGAAGAGCCTCTTGGGCTCCTGAAGGAGCCTCTGGAGCCACTCCAGGCCGACTTTTCTCATCCATAGGGGCGCCTTGGGCGTCTCCCCCGCCACCATGCTGAAGGTGGCCCCCGAGCCGACGAACCACATCTTCGGGAACCGGGCGGCCAGCAGCTCCATCAGCCGCTCCTGCTTGGGGAAGCCGAAGGCGCAGAAGACGACCCCGGGGCCGGCGTCTTCGAGGCAGCGTATGATCTCGCCCATCGCCGCCTCGTCGTGCTCGAAGCCGAGCGGGGGGCAGAGGTGGTGGGCGACGAGGCCCGGGTGGGCGGCGGCCAGCAGGCGCGCCGAGCGCTCCGCCGTGCCCGGGGAGCCGCCGAGGAGGAACACGCCCACGTCGGCGCGGGCGGCGTAAGCGCAGACCGTGGCGATCGCCTCGGACACCGGTACACGCGCCTTGAGCGGGCTGCGCTGCAGGCGGGACGCCCACACGAGCGGCATCCCGTCGGGCAGCACCAGGTCTGCCTCGGCGACGAGGCGCCGCACGTCGGGGTCGGCGACGGCTTGGCGTAGCACGTCCACGTTGGGGTTGACGAGCCTGCCCCCCTGGCCCCGGGCGGCGGCGGTCACGACGTAGCTGGCCGCTTCGTCCTCGGAAAGGCTGTCAAGTTGGATGCTCATCAGGGTGATCCGCCGGTTGTCAGGTTTGTCCAAGCGAGAGGGCTCCTTGTCCGTGTCGGCCTGAGCGCACGGGGTATACCCCTCAAGGACCCTGCCCGAAACCCGGGCATAACAGACACTCGAGGAGGGGCAAGTGAGCATCGAGATCGACGAGGTCGGCCCGATCGACCTGAGGCAGGTAGCCGACGGGCAGGGCGAGGTCCTCCCGCCAGGCGGGGCGGGCTTCGCCGCCGCCGAGGTCGCCAAGCTGCAGGCGTCGCTGGCCGAGCTCGGCACCGAGGCCTACACGCGTGCGCTGGCCGAGGTCGCCGCCGCCATCGTGAGCTGCCTGCGGGAATGGGGCAAGGTACTGTTCTGCGGCAACGGCGGCTCGGCCGCCGACGCCCAGCACTTGGCAGCCGAGCTCGTCGGGCGCCAGAACTACGACCGGCCGCCGGCCGCCGGCATCGCCCTGTCCGTGGACACCTCGGTCCTCACCGCGCTGAGCAACGACTACGGCTACGACGGCGTGTTCGCCCGGCAGGTGGAGGCGTTGGGGAGGCCGGGGGACGTCCTGGTCGGGATCTCGACCTCGGGGCGTTCGCGCAACGTGGTCCAGGCGCTCCAGGCGGCGAGGGCCGGCGGGGTGGTGACGGTGGCGTTCACCGGCCGGGAGCCGCGCGACATGGGTGCCGCCGACTTCGTCCTCGCCATGCCGGCGGCCGAGACCGCCAAGGTCCAAGAGCTCCAGCTCGTGGCCGGCCACATCGTCTTCGCTCTGGTGGAGCAGGCCATGTTCCCCTTGCCTTCGGCGGACGTCCCGGCGCCACAGGCCCGCTCGAGGACCGAGCTAGCAAGGGGGGCGGCGGCGGTCAGCGGGTGACGAGGAAGTACTTTTCGGGCCCGGCCACGGCTTGGCCGACGCCCTCCCCCAGGGGCCCCAACTGGGACCGGTAGATGCTCAACAACTCTCGCTTGCGTCCGGCCCTCGTGGCCGGCTCGAACCCGAGCGCTCGGAGGCCCAGGCCCCGGTCGGAGTAGAGCCGGTGGGCCGCCACGACGTCCGAGCTCGGCAGCCTGAGGGCATAGGGCAGGTCCTCGTAGACGACCCAGTGCCGCTCGGGCAGGGCGAGGGCCAGCTCGCGGCAGGCCGCCGCTACGAGGTGGTGGTCGACGTGCCAGAGGCCGAGGGGGACGCACCAGGTCTCGATGTCGAGGCCGGAGACTTCGGCGCCCAGGCGTTGGCTTATGGCCGGCACCAGGCCCGGGCCCCGGGCCCGTGCCCTCGCCGCTCTTTGCGCCCAGGGGCGCAGGCGGGGGTGGCGAGGCGGGGGGCCTTCCCGGTACTGGGCATCGACGAAACCGAGGTGGTGGGCTACGGCGCCGGCGGCGGTCAGCGCCTTTTCGTCCTCGGCCCGGCGGGCGGCCATGACGTCGTCGCCGGGCCGGAACATCCCGGAGCGGGCTTCCCACTCGGGCACCCAGCCGTCGAGAGGCCCGCCGGCGCTGAACACCGTGAGCACGTGGCTGCCGGCGTGGTCCCCGAGCAGGTGGCCGCAGCTGAAGGCGGCGTCGTCGAGGTGGGGCGAGACGACACCCACCGGCGAAGTACCCGACAAGGGGCTGTCCGACAAGGCAGTACCGACCCCGTCGAGGGTAGTAGCTACAAAGAGGCGCCCTCTTGGAGCAGGCCGAGCTCGCGGAGCGAGGACAAGAACGCCTCGGCGTCGGCGGATGCTCGAGCTTGGTCGACCTCGAACTCCTCCACCAGTGCCTGGGTGAGCCGGGACGCCTCGCAGCCATCGATGAGCAACGGCCACAGCGCCGTACCGGTCCGGTTGACCGACAGGTACTGCGAGGTGTTGGTGTCGAGCAACATCACCTCGTCGCCCACTTGCCTCCAGGCGACGTCGTCGGTGCGCAGCTTGACGAAACCTTCGGTGCTCTGGTCCATGGTGCTCCTGACTGGTCGGTGCCTGACTGGCCCGGGCGGGGTGCCGGCACCGGGTTGCCTGGCCGAGAGCGTAACGCCTGCGCGGGCCTGGCGGTGGCCAGCCGCCGGCCGAGTTGGCCGGGGCGGCAAGCGGGGAAATGGGCCGGTACCGCCGGCGCCAGCCCGGCCGCCGAAGGTGGCGCTGCCCGGCCCCGGTCGACCGCGCCGGGGGGCGGCCGGGTAACCTGCCGGGCATGCCCGTGACGGCCAGCGCTGAGTACGTGGAGCTCGCCCCCGGGCACAGGCTTGGGGGTAAGGAGGGGCCGGTGCAGAGGCACCACGGCCTCAATTTCCTGGCCCCTTTCCCTCTCGGCGAGCCCTGTTCCACCGGCTCCCAGGCCGACGTGGTGGTGCGGGTGGGCGCGACCAAGCCGGTGGGCACGTCCCCCCCCGGCCCGGTCGTCGCCGATCTGCGGGTGGGGGACCGGGCGCTGTACACCGTGTACCGCAGCGCTGAAGGGTACCTGGTGCGAGCTCACGGCACCTGCGAGTTCCGGGTCGACAGGGATGCCACCAGCGTGGTCTGCGAGCCCGGCCCGGGTTGCACGGAGGGGTTGGTGGCCGTGCTCGTGGGCGGCACGGTCGCCTCGTTCCTGCTCACGCTGCGCGGCTATGCGGTGCTGCACGCCAGCGCGGTGCGCTGGCGAGGCCAGACCCTTGCCTTCGTCGGGCGCTCGGGCAAGGGCAAGACCACCTTGGCCGCCCTGTGCTGTGCCGCCGGGGCCGAACTGGTGAGCGACGACGTCGTCACGCTGGTGCACGACGGCGGCGGGATCTCCTGCTTCGGGCTCGGCCGGGAACTGCGGTTGCGTGAAGTCGCCAGTGGCATCGCCGACTTGTTCCCGCCGCCGGGGCCGGGCCGGCGGCGGACCGCCGACGAGAGGTTGGCGATCGCACCGGCTCGGGCGGCCGCCGAGCTCAACCCCATCGCTGCGGTCGTCCTGCCTTGCCCGGTCCGTGACCGCGACGACGTCACCACCGAGGTGCTGGCCCCGTCCGCCGCGGTTGCTCACCTGCTCGGCAATTCGCGGGTACCGGCCATGGTGCCGGCCAACATGCAGAGGTCTTATTTCGAAGCGGTTGCCGACCTGGCGGCGGCGGTGCCAGTGGTGCAGGCCGGGGTACCGTGGGGCCCTCCGTGGACGACGGCGTTCGTGCCGGGGCTGTTGGGGAACGTCTTGGGCGCCGGCCCGGGGCGCTGAGCCGGGCCCTACTCTCAGTAGGAGGGCGCCGGCGCATGTGGCCGGGGCGTGTGGCCGGCGCTGCCCGCAATGGCGTCAGGGCCGCACCTCGATGAACCCGGCGGCGGAGAGATCGCCTGGGGCACTTTCTAAGGAACAGAAGGTTGAAGACGCTATATTTCAGAGCATAGAGGCAGCTGTACACCAGTACCATGGAGAGGTGGAAGTTTCACCGTTCCCCTACCAGGGGCCGCTCGAGCCTCATCAGGTGCGCGGGCGCGACGATTTGATCGAAGACCTGGTCGGGCGGGTGACCGGCCGCAGGGTGACGGCGTTACTGGGCCCGCGGCGCTACGGCAAGACGAGCGCGCTCCGGAGGGTCGCCTCAGAGCTCACCGAGGTCACTACTGTATGGGTCGACCTTTACGAGGTGACCTCTCTCGCCGACGTGGCGGTCCGCCTAGACGAGGGGCTCGCCGCCACCAGGGGGCCCTTCGCTTCGACGACCCGAGCCCTGGCCGCCTCTGTCCAGCTGAACCTGGGCTTGGTCAGGGTCGCTTTGTCCGGCCCCGCTCGCCAGCGCCCGGATCCTGCCGGGACTCTGCATGGCCTTCTTGACGTGCTCGTCGGCACCGCGCTGCGCCGGCCCACCTTGGTCGTGATAGACGAGTTCTCGTCGATCGGCAAAGTCCCGGGGGCTTCCGGCGCTTTCAGGACGGCGCTCCAACATCACTACACCGACATGGGGGTCGTCTTCGCGGGGTCGCACCCCTCGATGATGCGGGCCTTGTTCAGCTCCCGCCCGGAGCCGTTCTACGGCCAGGCCGACCTCGTCGAGATCGGTCCCCTTTCTGGCCCCGCCATCGAGGAGGTCGTGAGGTCCGGCTTCGCCTCGACAGGCCGCGATGCCGGGCCCTGCCCGGGGCTCGTGACCGCGTTCACCGCCGGCCACCCCCAGAGGAGCATGCAGTTGGCTGACGCCTGCTGGCGCCAAACTCCGGTGGGGAGAATGGTAAGCGCTGAGGGCTGGTCGGCGGCGCTGGACGAGGTGCGGGCAACGGCGGACGAGGGCATGGAGCGGATCTATTCCGGCTTCGAGCGGGGAGAGCGGGCCCTACTGCGGGCGGTGGCTCTTTCGGGGAGCGTTTACGGCAGGGAAGCCGAGCTCCTCGACCTGTCGACCGGCGCTGCCACGCACGCTCGCCAGGCTTTGCTCGACAAAGGCGACCTCCACTACAACGGCCCGCAGGTCGAGGTCGTCGACCCGCTGTTCGCCGATTGGCTCCGCCGGCGCTTCCCGATCTGAGAGCCTCCTGTGCGGAGCGGCGGAGGCCGACCGTATTTTCTGTTATGTGGAGATCCTTAAACTGCTCGGTCGGCCTACCGACCTTCTTGAGTGGTATCCCACCACCACCAAGGAGGACCTATGCGTCACATGGGGCACCGGTCCGGAATGCGAGTCGTGAAATGGTAAGGCGAGCCCTTAGCCGGAAAACGACCACACCCGGCCGTGTCAGCCGGATCGTCTATTCCAGTCTCGGCCTGCTGGTTATCGGCAGCGCTGTGACTGTGCTCGGCGCTCCGTTCAAGTGGTAGTAAGTCCCTAGGGACACCGCAGGAGCGAGGCCGGGCCACGTGGGCGACCATCGGCCCGGCTCGCTCGAGGCCGGGCTCTGACGTGGAAAAGCGGCGACCGAGCGTCAAATTCTTCGTGACCGCCTTGGCGGTGGTCGCGCTGGTGGCTATCGGCGCCGACGCCTGGACCTCTCGCCAGGGGGACCTGCTCGGCCCCCACCCGTTGCTGCTGGTCGCTTTCGGCACCTGCAGCGTGGTGACCGAACTGCGCCCCCTGCGTTGGCTGGGAGGGGGCGAGCAAGGTGGCCAGGTGACCGCCAGCTGGACCTTCATGATGGCCCTGCTCCTGGTGGGGCCACCCATATCTGCCGTAAGCCTGGCCTTCTTCGCCTTCCTGGTCGGTGACCTGGTGTCGGGGAAGCCCGCCCTGAAGGTGGTCTTCAACAGCTCGCAGATCATCGTCACCCTATCTGTGGGGGCGCTGGTGATGGAAGGGTTCGGCCAGTACCAGCTCCTCGACCACGTGGGCGGGACGCCGTCGGTTTTGTGGCTGGCTGCGTTCGCTTCCACCACCGTCGCCGTGTTCGTCCTCAACAACACGCTTACCTGCACGGTCATCTCGCTCCACCAGGGCCTGGCGCTACGCCAAGTAGTGCGCTCTGTCGGCACGACCAACCTCTCGACCGACGGGATGCTGCTGTCGCTCTCGCCGATCTTCGTGGTCGTCGCCGAAAGGAGCTTCCTCCTGCTGCCGCTGTTGCTGGTGACGACGTGGACCGTCTACCGCACGGCGCAAGTGGGGCTCTCCCACCAGTACGAAGCGACCCACGACACTACGACCCAGCTGCCCAACCGCCGGCGCTTCGACGAGTTCCTCGAGGAGGCGGTGATAGCGGCCAGCTACAGCGGCGGCCGGGTGGGCCTGGTGCTCATCGACTTGGACGGCTTCAAAGGGATCAACGACCGCCTCGGCCACGACGTCGGCGACCAGGTGCTGAGCCACGTGGCCCGCCGGATGGAAAGCAGCCGCCGCCACTCGGACCTGCTCGCCCGGATCGGCGGTGACGAGTTCGCCTTGGTCCTCACCCCCCTCGACTCGGTCGCTGCCGCCGAAGTGGTGGCCGACCGCATGCGGGCCACCTTCTTGCAGCCGTGCATTGTCAACGGTTTCCCGCTCTCGGTGGAAGCCAGCCTCGGCCTCGCCGTGCTGCCCGACCACGCCGGGGACGCGGGGACACTGCTCAGGCGCGCGGACGAGACCATGTACCGGTCCAAGCACGGCGACAAGGGGCTGACGGTGTACCAGCCGAAGCCAGGCCGCCCTGGCCTGGGCCGGGTCAACCTGCTCGGCGACATCGCCGGCGCCCTGCTCGGCGACCAGTTCTTCCTCGAGTACCAGCCCCAGATCGACCTCGCCACCGGCCGGCCCACCGGCGTGGAAGCACTGGTGAGGTGGCACCACCCCGCGGCCGGGCTCCTGTACCCGAGCGAGTTCATCGAGCTGGCCGAGCAGACCGAGCTCATCAGGCTGATCACCGAGCGGGTGCTGGACATGGCACTGGCGCAGAACCGGGCATGGCGCCGGGAGGGCCTCCGCCTCCGGGTGGCGGTGAACATCTCGGCGCGCAACATGCACGACGTCCGTTTCCCCGACCTCGTGGCGGGGTTGATAAGCCGGGCCGGCGTCGACCCCAGCGACGTCGACCTCGAGATCACCGAGAACACCGTCGGGCTCGACCGGGTCAGCCTGCACGCGGCGCTGAACCGGCTCCGTCGCATCGGGGTCTCGGTGTCGATCGACGACTTCGGCACCGGCTACTCGTCGCTGGCCCAGTTGAGAGAACTGCCTGTGGACCGCATCAAGATCGACCGCAGCTTCGTCACCACCATGGCGAGCGAGGAGCGCAACGCTCTCATCGTGCAGACCATCGTCCGCCTCGGCCAGGCCCTCGGGATCGAGACCGTCGCCGAGGGCGTCGAGGACCCCGAGGTCGCCAGTATGCTCGCCG